>QMOC01000105.1 GCA_003648085.1 Chloroflexota bacterium | reverse complement strand
GCTCAGCCATCCCCAGGCAGAGCGTTGAAACATATTCTTTAGGACGCAGATGAACGCTGATAAACGCTGATTTTTTGATCTTATCTGCGAAAATCTGCGTGAATCTGCGTCCGATTCTGAGTTTGGCGGGGTGGCTGAGTAGTCACGCTCAACCAAAACTTTCAGGGGCGGTCCGATGACAGAGTACATACCTGTCAGTGAATCGTTCGTTGACCTGGAGATTCGCATCTTTCGGCGGGAGGAAGAGGGCTACCCGGTCGAAATCACCCTGAACCAAGAGCAGGTATTCCCCCGTGGCTATCTCCCCCCAGACATCCTGCCTTGGGTCCCCACCGGTGACTTGGTGGCCGACGGGCAGCGGTTGTACGAGCTCCTTTTCACCGACACAGCGCTGTACAGCGCCTGGGCCGAGGCCCGCGGGCAAGCACCGCGGCGTCGCCTCCGCCTGCGCATAGACCCCGCCGCCGCCGAACTCCACACCCTGCCCTGGGAACTACTGCAGGAAGGCCCCGCTATGCTGAGTGCCCAGGCTGATACCCCTCTCTCCCGCTACCTCCCTATCGCTCTCCCCTGGGGCGGCCCGATCGAGAAACGCCCCATCCGCGTACTGGTCGTCATCTCTGACCCTGCCGACATAGAGAGCAAATACGGCCTGCCCCCGGCCGACGTGGAATTGGAACGGCGCACTCTCGAGTCCGCTTTCGAGGCCGTGGCCCCCGGCGATTTGCAAGTGGACTTCCTCGACCCGCCGGTAACCCCAGAGCGCTTGGAGGAGAGACTCCGCGAGGACTATCACATCCTCCACTACACCGGCCACGGTGCATTCAGCGCCAGGCGGGGGCAGGCCGTGCTCTACGTGCAGAGCGAGGATGGCAACACCCGGCTCTTGCTAGACGACGAACTCGCCAGTATGCTGGCCCGTCAGGGCATCCAACCCCGGCTCGTCTTCCTGGCCGCCTGCCAGAGCGCGACCCGCTCGACGGTTGACGCCTTTCTAGGGATGGCCCCCAAACTAGTCTCCGTCGGCGTACCAGCCGTCGTCGCCATGCAGGAACGAGTGACTGTCGAATCGGCCCTCAAATTCAGCGCCGTGTTCTACCGACGGCTGCTGGAGCATGGTCAAGTGGACCTGGCAGTCAATGAGGCCCGCAGCACGCTGCTGACCGCCGGGCGACCGGATGCAGCCGTCCCCGTCCTATTCATGCGCCTCAAGTCGGGTCAGTTGTGGGGCGCTGAGGCCGACGCGCGCGGCGAGTTATTGGGGACTGAGAACCCGCGCATCTTCTGGAAGGGCCTGCTCAAGAACATCGAACGGGGCAAATGCATACCCATTGTGGGTCCTTGGGCGCGTGAACAGTGGGTTCCTTCCCCGGGAGAGATCGCCAGGAAGTGGGCCGACGAATACAAGTACCCATTTTCAGACAAAGAAGACCCGGCTCAAGTCATCAAATACCTGGCGACCAGCCTGGGAGAGGACTTTCCGCGCTACGAATTGCTGGACGCGCTGAAGCACGGATTCCTCGAACGACTGCCGGCGAGGCTGAGACCCGAGGGAGAGTATGACACCCTGTCCGAACTGGTCGAAGCGATAGGGTGGGGAGGGTTGACGGTTGGCGACCCCAACGAAGTTCACAAAGTGCTGGCCAGTTTGGACTTGCCTCTGTACCTGACGACTAACTATGACAACTTCCTGACCGCGGCGTTGGAAGCCCAGGGCAAACGACCCGTGCGTGAGATCTGCCGTTGGAACGAAGCACTGGACGACCTGCCGTCCATCTTCGAGGACGACCCCGGCTACGAGCCGACACCGGAGGAGCCGCTGGTCTACCACCTGTTCGGTAATGACCAGGAAGTAGACTCGCTGGTACTGACCGAGAATGACCACCTGGACTTTCTGGTGCGGATCTCGGCTGAGACGGAGCGCATCCCGTCCTACATCCGGGCAGCAATGGCCAACAGTTCACTGATGTTCCTGGGCTACGGCATAAACGATTGGGGGTTCCGTGTGATCCTGCGGGGGCTGGTAGTGCCGCTGCCCCGCCGCCGCAGGATTAAGAACATAGGAGTGCAACTGGACCCGAAGGACGTGAGCGTGGAGGATGCGGCGGCAGCCCAGAGGTTCTTGCAAGACTACCTTCAGGATATTGAGGTCAACGTGTTCTCGGGGAGCCTCCAGCAGTTTATGGCCGAGTTACGTGAGCAATGGGAGGCGGCCAACCGATGAAGAACAACCCTTATGTGGGGCCTCGTCCATACGAGCGTGAGGATCGGCGCAACTTCTACGGACGCCAGCGCGAGGCACGTGACCTGACGTCGCTGATCCTGGCGGAGCGGGTAGTGCTGTTCTACGCCCCCTCGGGCGCGGGCAAGACCTCGTTGCTCAACGCCCAGGTCATCCCCGCTTTGGAAGAGAACGACTTCAACGTGCTGCCGACCACACGGGTGGGGAGCGAACTGCCCCCGGAGATTGACCCCGACGACGTGGAAAACGTCTTCGTCTTCAGCGCGTTGATGGGACTGGGGGGAGGGGAAGCGCCTGCGGAAGCGCTGCTCGGTCATACATTGCTCTCGTTCTTGCGCCAGCACTGTCTAGAGGAGGATGCCCCGGACTACAAGCCGCCGATAGTGATCTTCGACCAGTTTGAGGAGATTTTGACAACACACCGAGAGCGATGGCAGGACGCACGGGGTTTCTTCGAGCAGATGCGGGATGCGCTGCGTGGGATGCCGACGTTAGGCGTTGTCTTGGCTATGCGTGAAGACCACGTGGCGGGGTTAGACCCCTATGCACCGCTGCTGCCGCGACGATTGCGGGCTCGTTTCCGCATGGAGCGGCTGGACCGGAAAGGGGCGCTGGAGGCAGTGAAGAGGCCAGCCCAGGAGGCCGGGTGTCCTTTTGACCCTGGTGTGGCCGAGCGGCTGGTGGACGATCTGTGCCGTATCAAAGTGGCGGTCAGGGGTCAACAAACGTCGGTGTTGGGACCTTTCGTCGAGCCGGTGCAGTTGCAGGTGGTGTGTCACCGCCTGTGGGAGAACTTGCCGGAGCAGGAGGACAATGCTATCCAATGGGAGGAGGTCGAGGAGTTTGGAAACATTGACCGCGCGCTGATTGACTTCTACGAGAGCGCGCTGGTGCGATGTGTGCAGGAGACAGAGGTCAGCGAACGCTGGCTGCGCCGTTGGTTCGGCGAGCGGTTGATCACGCCGATGCAGACGCGCGGTTTGGTGCTGCGCGGTGAGCACGAGACTGGTGGTCTACCCAACGAGGCCGTGGACGTCTTGGAGGCGCAATACCTGATTCGTGCCGATGTGCGCGCTGGAGCGCGATGGTACGAACTCTCCCACGACCGGTTGGTGGATCCGATCCTACAGTCGAACCAGGCGTGGGAAATGGCGCGGCAGACGCCGTTGCTTCTGGCGGCACGGCGCTGGAGGGATACGGGCCGGGATCCCGGCATCTTGTATCGGGGCAAGACGCTGGAGGAGGCTTTGGCTTGGGCCGAGACGCACCCCTCTGAAGTCGAACCCTACGAACGGGAATTCCTGAAGGCCAGCCAGCAGGCCGAACAAGTCCGCAAAAGGATGCGTAATCTCCGCATCTTTGGGGCTGTGATGGCCCTATTGCTCATCGTTGGTGTGACTATCCTGAACGTAGTAGCCTATCGGGCTGGGCGCATCGCTCGCTCCAAAGCCTGGGCCTCCAACTCGATACGCTACCGCTCCATCAATCAGGAGCAAAGCATCATCCTGGCCCGGTTGGCGGTGGACGAGGCTCACACCGTTGATGCTGAGATTGCGCTGCGGCAGGCTATCATTGACTTTTACCCCTCGCAGGTGCTGGAGAGCGCCGATATGGATCACGTGTGCAGTGTCGCTTACAGCCCCGATGGCCGCTTTCTGGCCGTTTACACGGCCGATGGTCTGATACAAATCTGGGATACGACGGCCCAAAGCGTGACGCTGACTATAGAGGGAGCGGCGAATAGGTGGATCTGCTGGGGTCTGACCTATAGCCCCGATGGACGCTTCCTGGCCACCAGCGGCGACGACAACACCGTGCGCTTGTGGGATACCTCGACCGGTTTGCCCGTGACCACGTTGATCGGGCATATGGCTCCGGTCTACAGCCTGGCCTACAGTCCCGATGGGCGTTTCATCGCCTCCGGTTCCCATGATGGCATCGTGCGCGTGTGGAACCTCTCCACCGCTTCGCCTGTGATCACTCTGACCGGACATACAGAAGGCATCCCCGGCCTGGCCTACAGCCACGACGGACGCCTCCTGGCCTCCGGCTCCTGGGATGGGACAGTGCGCCTATGGGAGATCACGGCCACGCCTGGCGGACACGTGAGGGCCAGCCCGGTAGTGACGCTGACCGAGCACACGGCAGGCGTCAACGATGTGGCCTTCAGTCCCGACGGAGAAATCTTGGCCTCCGCTTCCAGCGATAAGACGATCCGACTGTGGGATGTGGCGACGGGAGAGGCGGTGCTGACGCTGGTGGGACACCAGGGTCCGGTTATGAACCTCTCGTTCAGCGCCGACGGCCGATACCTCATCTCCGGCTCCCGCGATGCCACCGTGCGCGTATGGGATGCGGGCCTGCGCAAAAGTGAAAGCGTAGCCGTCTTGACCGGCCACACCAGCATCATCAACGACGTGGCCTACAGCCCCGCTGGACGGTTCCTCGCCTCCGGCTCCGCCGATCGCACGGTCCGCATCTGGGACAGTGCCTCCCCGCAGGGGAGTATGCTCAGGACTTTCACCGAACACACGTCAAGAGTGACCTCCGTGGTCTATAGCCCCGACGGCGAGTTTCTGGCCTCCGGGGATGCGGATGGCACAGTCCGTATATGGTCTGCCACCACTTGCCGGACGGTGATGACGTTGCCCGTGGGCAGCCTGATCTGGTGGGCCACCTATAGCCCCGATGGGCGCTATGTAGTCACGTGCTCCGCTGATGACTTCGCTCGTGTGTGGGACGTCGCAAACGGCCCGCCGGCAACACTCGTGGTGACCCTGACTGGGCACACCGATGACGTCAACGGCGCGGCTTACAGCCCTGACGGGCGTTTCCTGGTCACCGTCTCGGACGACAAGACAGTGCGCATCTGGGATACCGGGACGTGGGAGACGGTTCGTGTCCTCGAAGGGCATACTGGCAAAGTCAACGCTGTTGCCTACAGCCCCGATGGGCGTTTCCTCGCCAGCGGCGATAGGGATAACGAGGTGCGCATATGGGATGCGGAGACAGGTGCACCGGTAGCGACCCTGCGCGGTCACGAGCACATGATCTACAGCCTGATGTACAGCCCCGATGGCAGATTCCTGGCCTCTGCTTCATGGGACAAAACGGCGCGCATCTGGGATACGAAAACTTACACGACAATGGCCATCCTGGTCGGTCACACCGGTTATGTCTACGACGTAGAATACAGCCCCGACGGGCGCTACCTGGCGACCAGTTCGTGGGACCGGACGGTGCGCTTGTGGGATCTCTCGCAATCGCCGCCTAAAACCATTGCCATACTTATCGGCCACACCGACTACATACCGGCCGTGGCGTACAGTCCGGATGGGCAGTACATCGCCTCTGGTTCGCGGGACGGGACGGTGCGGCGTTACTTGGCCCGGTTTGAGGACGTAGAGAGGTTAGCCGAGGAGTACGTACCCCGCAAGTTGACCGCAGAGGAGCAGGAACTTCTCGAGCACCTGGTGACCAATCCATTCAACTACTGAGAGCGCGTCTAGAAAATCGGTTGTGGGGTTCGTTTCGCTGGCTCGCTGGCTCGCTGACTCGCTGACTCGCTGACTCGCTGGCTCACCGATTCGGAGTGAAAAATGAGTGAACTACTGTACTTCAACGGCATCAACGGTGCCACCGGCGGATACGAACTACCGCCGTTGCCCCCTCATGACATTGCCTCCATCGCGCTGGGCGAGGAGTTGGATCCAGCGCACATAAGGGAACTCAAAGGCTGGAACGAGTACGTTAAAGCGGTCTCCAAAGGCCCCAAAGAGGGGATAGACCCCAAGAACCTGGCGGAGGCCGGGTGGGGCGTCATCTTCGCCTACGAAGATGAGCGCGTCCCCGCCATCAAGGAGGCCTTGAGCGAACTGCTGGGCCTACGGCGGGAGCAGGCGACCAGGCTGGAGGAGCGCCACTACCGGGAGTACGTCGGCGTGGACGCTTACCGACCGGGCGAGTCCAAAATGGAGTTCCTGGAGCGGCACGGGGCAGGCCCCGGTCCGGCCGATCCGGAAAAAGTGCCCTACTATCTGCTCATCGTCGGCGATCCAGAGAGCATCCCCTATCGTTTCCAATATCAACTGGACGTTCAGTACGCGGTGGGACGTATCTACTTCGACACCCTGGAGGAATACGCTCAATACGCCCGCAGCGTGGTGGAGGCCGAAAGTGGCCGCGTGTTGCTGGCCCGCCAGGCTGCCTTCTTCGGCGTGCGAAACCCTGACGACCCAGCCACCGAACTCAGCGCCCAACATCTGGTCAAGCCGCTGGCGGAGCAGGTAGCCGCCGATCAGCCCGATTGGGAGGTGCGGGCCTGGCTGGCGGATGAGGCCACCAAGCATCGGCTGAGCCGTCTCGTCGGCAGGGAAGACACCCCAGCCCTGCTCTTCACCGCCGGTCACGGTATGGGTTTCCCCAACGGCGACCCGCGCCAACTGCCCCACCAGGGGGCACTCCTCTGCCGCGAATGGCCCGGCCCGGAGGAATGGAGTGGCCCGATACCAGATGATTTCTACTTCTCGGCCGACGACGTCGGTGATGACGCTGGGCTGCTGGGACTGATCGCTTTCTTCTTCGCCTGCTATGGCGCTGGCACGCCTCGGCTGGACGACTTTGCCCATCGCGTCTTCCGCGAGCGGGGAGCCATCGCTCCTCACGCCTTCGTGGCCATCCTCCCCCAGCGCATGCTCGGCCACCCCAGGGGAGGCGCCCTGGCTGTGGTGGGCCACGTGGAACGCGCCTGGGGCTACTCCTTTATGTGGGGCCGGGCCGGGCAGCAATTGGCAGTGTTCGAGAGTGCGCTCAAACGACTGATGGAGGGCCATCCAATTGGGTCGGCCATCGAGTTCTTCAACGAGCGTTACGCCGAACTCTCCACCGAACTGAGCCAAGAGTTGGAGGAAATAGAGTTCGGCGGCCGGCGCGATGACCTGAAATTGGCCGGGTTGTGGACGGCCAATAATGACGCCCGTGCCTACGCTATCATCGGCGATCCGGCGGTGCGGCTCCCGGTCGCCGAACCCGGCGCGAAACCGGTCCTCGGACGTCCCACCATCGAGCCTGCTGCCGTTAAGCCCACCCTGGTCAGGCCGTCCGCAGCCGGGGTGGGGGTACCGTCCACCGAAGAGCCGCCGGAGGAGGTTACTCCTTTCGATGAAGTGGCCTTCGCGCTGGGGCAGGAGCGCACCGGCCTGGCGGAGTCGCTTAAGAAATTCACTCGCGAACTGGCGACCGCGCTGGGCAAAGCGGCCGCCGATGTCAGCAGCCTGGAAGTTGCCACCTATACCAGCGACGACCTGGAAACGGTCAAATATGATTACGAGACCAAACGCCTCTCCGGTCAGGTCAGGCTGAGGGCGCTGACCCGCATCGCCTTCGACGGCGATACTCAGGTCTGCGTGCCTGAAGGGGGCGGGGCGATTGACGAGGCGCTGTGGCGGATCCACCTGGAGATGGTCAAAGAGGCCCAGGCCAACCGCACCCAATTCCTGAGCGCGATGGCCGAACTAGCGACGCGGTTGATTGACATCCT
>QMOC01000104.1 GCA_003648085.1 Chloroflexota bacterium | reverse complement strand
GGCGTGCCAGATGGAGGAGTAACCGCCTGCCTCCTCCGTCACCCAGGCGACGTGTACTGCTTCCCCCGGTCCACGTCCCACCCCTGGCTTCCAACCCGTCTCCGTCAGTTGGATAGGCGGTGTTACCTCATCGCCCATCAGACTCACCGCCTGGTGGTAGATACCACTGTCGCGCTGAGCACTGGCAGACCAGAAAATCTCCAACCGTCCGGCCTCCAACCGTAGTAACGTCTGGACATACCGTGCCTCGGATGGTAGGGGGATTTCCCGCCGGAAGGTTGGTTCGCTCTCGCCTGGCACCAACTGAGCGTGGACGATGGTCGCGATGCCCTCGACGCTGTCCACCCACGTCAGGTGCAACCGATCTGCCGCCTCTGCCTGGAGATGTGGATCGCGGGGATAAGCCGTCGTCAGGGCTAGGTCGGTCACGCTTTCCAGCCCGAGGCTCCCGTCGAGTTGGGCCAGCCGCAGTTGACCGCCTTCGGCTACCCACACCACGAAGGTGGTGTCCTCCCACGCCGCGACCGCCACCAGATCCGTTCCGGTCGTGCCGGCGACGACGCCCCGGCTCCATTCGTCCGAACCGCTCGCCGTCAGCAGCCTCGACTCCGCACCGCAGCCAGCCATTACAAAGCAGGCCATGCAAAGGGCTAGCATCATCCATTTCTTCGGGTTCATTTCTTCTCCTCAGCCTCCGCAAATTCGCGTCAGGGGACCGCAGGACGGAAAATCCCAAGCGTGGTCAGCCTCCTAAAATTAGGTACTTCCCAGACACGGCCGAGGTTCAATTTGGTGAATCGCGTGGAGTTCGTCATTTGTCAGATAGCGTGCGATGGGATAAAATGAGCATCCGCCGTCCGCTGCTGACTTGGGAGTTAGAGGTTGGGACTTAAACTCGCCTTTTACCCTGGCTGTCTGGTCCTCCAGCGTATGCCAGAATACGAGGTGGCGACCCGCGCTGTGCTGCGGGCGCTGGGAATCGAGTTGGAGATCGTCCAGCAAGCCACCTGCTGCGGCTCGCCCGTCGTCGAATCCTTCACCGCCGACTGGGTGTATCTGGCCGCCTACAATCTGGCGCTGGTGGAGCAGATGGGACACAGCACCATCGTCACCGTGTGCGGTGGCTGCACTAACACCCTCACCCGCGCCGCCCGCGTGCTGCAAGACCCCGACCTGCGCGCTGAGGTGAATCACCGCCTGGAGTCGCTCGGTCTCTCCGTCACCGGGCGGGTGGAGGTGAGACATCTGGTGCGGCTGCTGGCCGAGCGGGAGGAGAAGGTGCGGGCGCGGATCGTGCACCCGCTCTCCCTCCGCGTGGCTCTCACTAACCCCTGTCAGGTCTTCCGCCCAGGCGACATAATGGGCTTTGATGATCCGATGGAGCCCCAGAGCCTGCGCCGCCTGGTTGAACTGACCGGCGCGGAGGTGGTCGAGTACGGCGGTGAGGATGAATGCTGCGGCGCGACTCTCTATCTGGCCAGCCCAGACCTGGCACTGGCGGCCGGACGGCGCAAACTGGAGGCGGTTCAAGAGGCCGATCTCCTGCTCCACGGCTGCGGCAACTGCCAGTTGCTCCTGCGCCGCTTTCAGCGTATGATCGTCCGCGACGAACGGAACCTGCGCAAGCCGGCGCTGCTCCTGCCGCAACTGGTGGGGTTGGCGATGGGATTGCCGGAGGGAGAACTGGGACTGCGGGAGGGCACGTGGCGATGAATCATCCTGACGAATGCCTACAATGCGGCACCTGTGTCACCGTCTGTCCGGTGGAGATGGTGGGCGGTCACGCCATCGTCACCTTCCTTGCGGACCCAGATGCCACCGACTACTCGGTGTGGCTGTGCACCTCCTGCTGGCGCTGCCAGGAGGCCTGCCCCGGTGGCGTGAGCATCTACGAATTGATGATGGAGCAGCGTCGCCGCGAGGAGGCCCCGGCCGGATACCGGGCCGCCTTCGAGAGTGTTCTGGCCTGCGGCCTTGCGTTGCAGGTCCCACAGGAGGAACTTGACCAGATGCGAGCCGCCTGGGGGTTGGAACCGACCAGATTGCCCCCGCCTGGTCTCGCCCGGGCCCTCCTTTGTGCCGAGGATGGTGATAGATGGTAAGTGAGGACCTGCACAGTAGCCGGGAAGTCCCCACTGAAGCGGGGCGTCCGGAGTGTTTCTCGATACTCTCGTAAGTGAAATGTCACCTGGTTTCGTCTGCCAACGTTTGTGCCCCTGCTCAAAGTAAGTATACTGTGACGTGGCGGGCCACTGCCTGTCCACCGGGGGGATGTGCAACTCGGATAGGCCAGCCTCGCGGCCCCCGTCGGCGAGGCCGGGGTGCTGCCCCGAATCTACATTATCAGGAAGGAGCGGAGTATGAGCGAAATCATCTGCTGTGTCTGCCACCAGCCGGTCGGCCCGGAGGCCAAAAGGCTTGGTGGCCGCGCTTACTGCGAGCGCCATTACGCCAAAGTGACCCAGGACCGGCCCGGTGCCTGGCGTGCCGGGCTGGGCCACATCCTCGGCCAAGTGGCCTTTGTCCTCCTCGTCGTGGTGCTGGTCAGCCTCTTCAAACCGACGTTGACCGGGTGGTCGCTGGTGGCGGCCGGGCTCGTCCTGGCTCTGATCCCGGCTCTCATCTGGCTGATCTTCTTCTACCAACAGGATCGGCTGGAGCCGGAGCCGAAAGGCTACGTCCTCAGCGTCTTCATCCTCGGCGCATTGCTGGCCCAGGCGGTCGGCATCCCGTTGCTGGAGGACGTCTTTGACGTGCGCCATTGGTTACCCATCCACCCGTGGGTCAATCTCCTGGGCTCCATCCTCGTCATCGGCTTCACCCAGGAGTTCCTCAAGTACGCTGCCGTGCGCTACTCCATTTACCCCTCGGCCGAGTTTGACGAGCGCGTGGACGGCGTCGTCTACGGCACCGCTGCCGGGCTGGGGTACGCCACGATGCTCAACGTTCACTACGTCGTCGCCAGCGGCGGGGTGAACCTGCAGGTCGGCGTCATCCGCATCGTCGTCACCGCGCTGGCCCAGGCCAGTTTCGCCGGCCTGAGCGGCTACTTCCTGGGCCGGGCCAAGTTCGAGGACGAGCCGGTATGGTGGCTGCCCAGCGGCGTCGCGTTGGCCGCCATCCTCAACGGGCTGTTCACCTACTTGCGCGGTGAACTGACCACCACCGGGCTGGGCCTGACCGGCGGAGGCTTCAATCCCTGGCCGGGCCTGATCCTGGCAGCCGTCGTCGCCGGGGCAACCTTTGGTGCCCTTTTCTATCTGATCCGCCGCGCCAACCGGCTCACGCTGGCGATGAGCGAGAGTCAAACATAAGGAGTGCCCTATGGCGGAAATCAAAGAAGAGGCGACCAGCGAATACGCAGTGCGGCCGCGCGTCATCTTCCGGCCGCCTGTCTATTACCCTGAATCGGATGGGAAACCCATGGCTGAAACCGACACACACATCAAACTGCTGATCTACCTGCGCGAGGCCCTGGCCGACTACTTCCGCGATGAGCCCAACGTCTACGTGGCCGGCAATCTCTTCGTCTACTACCAGGAGGGCGACCCGACCAAAGTCGTCGCGCCCGACGTTTTCGTCGTCAAGGGAGTGCCGAAGCGTGACCGCCGCATCTACCAGGTGTGGAAGGAAGACAAAGGGCCGGATGTAGTGTTCGAACTGACTTCACAGAGCACCCGACGGGAGGATCTGGGGCCGAAGAAGGGCATCTACGAGATGTTGGGGGTGGAGGAGTATTTCATCTTCGATCCGCTGGGGGAGTACCTGGAGCCCCGGCTGGTGGGCTTTCGGCTGGCGGAGTGGGGCTACCGGCGCATCGAGGGAGAGGAGCCGCTGGTGAGCCGCGTCCTGGGGCTGGAACTGCGGGTAGAAGGTGATTTCCTGCGACTGGTTGACCCGGCCACGGGGGAGAAGTTGCTGACACCGCTGGAGGCGCAGGAGGCCCGCCGCCGGGCCGAGGCCGAGGTTGAGCGCCTCCGGGCCGAACTGGCCCGGTTGCGTGCAGGTGATCGGCAAGGAGGAAAGGAACAATGACTGCAACCAGAATAATGCGGCGAGACCGCTGGGCCGATTGGGCTGTCGTCGCTCTCGTGGCGATGGCCCTCATCCTGGGCTGGGTATTGCGGGAGGCCATCCTTTTCCGCACCGCTCCCTTTACCGCCACTGGGGCCGGCATCTCTGGCCGTGGCCCCGCTGATTGGGTGCGTGAGAGCGGCGATGACCCGCTGCTGGTGCTGCGCAACCCCTTCACGGGCCCCTTCAACGTCCGGCTGGAACTGCGCACCCGCCCCCTGGCCTCCGGCGTTGACCCGCTCCAGGCATTGGATAACCTGTCCATTGACCGGGGCTCTCACGTGACGGCCTACAGCGTTCTGAGCACCGACCAGGTGCTCGTCGGCGGTAAAGTTGTGCCCCGGCGTGTCTACTCTTACGTCTACATTGACCGCAATCCCTTCGCCGATCACATGCCGATCGTGGTCAAGGGAATGGACGTCGCATTGCCTGATGAGGGCCGGGTCGTCATCGCCACACTCGTGGCCGGCGTGGATGACTTCGACGCCTACCGGCGGCATTTCCGCGCCTTCGTCGAATCCCTGGAGTTCTGAGGTGGTGAGATGAAGAATATCAAGTGGAAGAGCATTAAACGACTGCTGATCATCGGCTGGGCCTTTCTGGCCATACTTAGTTGTCGGCCTTTCGGTCCCGACGTCCTGCCCACCGTCACCCCCGCCCCGCCGACCACGGCTCCACCGACGGCAACACCCGGCTCCGAGGAGATACCGGTGGTCGCTCCACCCTCCGACGACCGCGCCGTGCGCCAGCGATTGATGCGGGCGACCGTACAGGTGGCTCCACTGGTCGAGGAGAATGGACGCCGCGTCTCCTATTGGTATGGCTCCGGAAGCATCATCTCCAACGAGGGCTACATCCTGACCAATGCCCACGTCGTCGTCGGCCCCGACCCCGCGAACCTTCGCCCCGTCGCCATCGCCATTGCCATCACCAGCCGCTCCGACGAGCCGCCGGAGCCGACCTACCTGGCCGAGCCGGTCATCGTGGACGAGCAGGTGGACCTAGCGGTCCTCCGCATCGTCTCCCATCTCGACGGCAGCCCGGTCAGCCAGGAGGAATTGAGCGCTCTCTCCGTCGTGGATATGGGTGATTCGGATTTGCTGGAGATAGGCGACCGGTTGCGCCTTTTCGGCTACCAGGGCATCGGTGGCGAATCCATCACACTGACCGAGGGAGCGGTGAGTGGCTTCACCCGTGAGCGGGGCATCGAGGGCCGTGCCTGGATCAAGACCGACGCTGCCTCGGCCGGCGGCAACAGCGGTGGCCTGGCTGCTGACATGAGCGGCCACATCGTCGGCGTGCCCACCCAGGTGGGCTACGGGCAGGCTGAGAGGGTGGCCGACTGCCGTTATCTGGCCGATACCAATGGCGATGGTGTGATAGATCATAACGATACCTGTATCCCTGTTGGCGGTTTCATCAACGCTCTGCGCCCCATCAACCTGGCCAAGCCCCTCATCGAGGCCGCCCGTATGGGCCTTGCACCGAGACCGACGCCCGAGCCTGTGACCCCGCCTTCGGGTGAGCCTCGCTTCTACAACCTGGTCTTTGCCCCCGACGTGACCGACAACGATCAGCCGACCCAGATCGTCACCCAACTGCCGTCCGGGGCCACTTCCATCTATGCCTTCTGGGACTACGAGAACATGTCTAATGAGATGACCTGGGAGGCCCGCTGGTACTACGAGGGCGAGTACCTCGATAACGCCAGTCTGCCCCTCAGCCCCTGGCGGGGCGGCGAGCAGGGCAACTGGTGGAACGGCATCGTCAACTCCTCCGGTCTGCTCGACGGTACCTATCGCGTCGAACTGTACGTCGAGGGTGAACTGCTGGCCCAGGGCTTGATCTCCGTCGGCGGCGCGGTCACCAGCCCTGTTTTCACCAACTTGATCTTCTCCGACGGCGTTACCGACGATGGCCGCCCCACCAACCCCACTTACCTGCTTTCCTCGGGCATCACCGATGTCTATGCCTTCTTCGATTATTCCAATATGCGCGATGGGATGGACTGGCGTCAGGCCTGGTACTACGAGGGAGAGCAAGTGGCTGCCGGATCCGACACGTGGAACTGGGGGAGTGAGGGTTCCGCCTGGGTCTCCATCAATGCCGAAGGGACGTTTGACCCTGGTACCTATCGGCTGGAACTGTACGTCGAGGGCGCATTGCTTGCTGCCTCCGACTTCACCGTCGCTGGCACTCAGACCGAGAAAGCCTTTGGCCCAATCACCTTTGCCTCCGGCGTGGACGCGCAGGGCAACCCGGTCAACCCCGGCACGACTTTCCCCACAGGTTTAGCGGAACTGCACTTCTTCTGCACCTACGCTGGGATGCAGAACGGGATGAACTTTGACGAGAGGTGGCTCCTCAATGGCGAGGAACTGGTCACCTTCAACATCGTCTGGGAGGAAGGAGCGAACGGCACTTACCACGACTACATCTATCGCTCCTCCGGTGAGCCGCTGCCCGACGGTCAGTACACGCTGGAACTGTACGTGGAGGGCCAGTTGGCTCAGAGCGCCACGGCGACCGTCGGCACCGGCGCTCCACCTCCCACTCCTACGCCTCCCGCCGAAGGGCTGCTCGTCCGGGGCTACATCCGTGATGCCGACACCGGTCAGGGTATCCCTGGAGCGCTTTACGTCGTGCTCAACCCTGGCATCACCATTGATGGCTGGGACGGCAGCGAGGAGCAGGTCTACACCGCAGCGCAGACCGACGCTCACGGCTACTTCGAGTTGCCGCGTCCGCTGGAGCGGAACCAGCGTTACAGCATCATCGTCTGGGCCGAGGGCTACCGGCCCACCGGCGGAGACGACATCTGGGTCAGCGATGAGCCGTCGCCGCTGGAGGTGGAGATCGAACTGCAACGGGAATAAGCGGCCCCCAGTGGCCGAGAGCGGTGTCACCACCGCCTCGACGCTGTACGTGGACGCTGTTGTAGCGGTACGTGATGGAGGGGGGAAGCGACGAGCAGTGAAGCAATGAACAAATGAGGGCATAGGAGGACGCTTGAGATGATCACTGTGCATGTCAAACTATTCGCTACTCTTCGTCGCCTCTACCCTCACCTGGGGCTCGGCGAAGCGATGGCGGTGGAATTGCCGGATGGAGCAACCGTAGGTCAATTAATCGAGCACCTCCGTCTGCCCGCTAGAGAAATCAAAGTCGTCTTCGTCAACGGCGTCGTGCGAAAGGAGGAACACGTGCTCAACGACGGGGACGAGGTAGGGGTCTTCCCGCCGGTAGGTGGAGGATAGCATCGTGTCTGCCGCCACTCGGCGCGTGGCCTTTCCCGCCCCTGGCAGTGGCCCACTGCCAGGGGCAGAGATTGATCGCTTTTCCAGACGGCCGGCAGGTAAAGGCAGTTCTGCTCCGCTTTGATGGCGTAGGAGGGGCAGGTAGATGGAATGCGGTAGGGCTTCGAGGTGGGGCAGTAGGTGGGTCAGGAGGGCATCCAGAAGACGGAATTCGGCGCCGCCGGGGTTGGTGCCGTCGGGGTTCACCTCGGGGGTGAGGATGTAGCCGTAGTCGTACTTGTATTGGGCGATGGTCTGGTGGAAGACCGAGGCGAGCATCGCCCGCCAGGAGGGGGCCTCGCCGTCCAGGGCGTAGGCCCAACTCAGGGTGGTTAGAAGGTTGCGGGGGCAACTCACATAGCCGCCTGCGGGTTCGGGCGACCAGCGGCGGAAACTCATATCCGTCCAGGCCCCGGTGCGGTACTGGGTGC
>QMOC01000103.1 GCA_003648085.1 Chloroflexota bacterium | reverse complement strand
TCTACCCTCACCGCCGGGACACATACCTCGGCCGGGCCGGCTGTTTCGGGTTTATCATAAGGTAAGGAATATCCAACAGGAAGCAGGGTTGGCTCATAAGGCGGTGGCCGCGTGATGCTGGATTAGTTGATACAAGCGTCGAACCGCCGGAGATGGATGGCGCTCCTGTTCACGAATCATACGTTCCTCATGCTCTCGGGCGGCCTGCAGGTAAGCGTCCATTTCTGCCTGATGACGCCAGTAGTAGGCGAGGGTGGCGTGAATCTGCTCCAGCGAGAGGGTCGGATAGCGCAGGGCGATCTCTTCGGCGCTCAATCCTTGCTCCAGATAGTCGAAGAGAATGGTCTCAACGCCAATGCGGTGCCCCTTCAAGCGAATGTCATTGGGCGCGAGAAAATCGAAGTAGTCCTCCAGTTTCATCGCCTTATCTCCCGGATCTGTCCCCAGATCCAACATCAGGTCTGGCACGAGAACGGTTGCTGATTCAAATTATACCATGCTTCATCTCCACCGACAACACTACCTCTCCCCTAACTCCCTCAGTTCATCCTCGCGGAAAGTAGCGATGACCATTTCCTCGGCCGGGTCGCGCCCGGGTACGTAGCCGAAGCGCGCCTGCACGGCCCGTCCGACGGTGCGGAAGATGTCGGCTACGGGGATGCCGGACGGACAAGCATCGCTGCACATCCCGCACCCCACACAGGCGTGGGCCATATGGAGCATGCGGGTGACGTGGAAGAGGAGCGTGTCCGACGGCAGCCGCACCCCTCCCTTGCGTGCGGCCCAATCCCAGTAACGGGCCGAGGGATGGTCGAAGACGTCGGTGCGGAAGATGCACTCCTTGCAGTAGCAGATGGGGCAGACGCGCATGCAGTTCTGACAGAGGATGCAGGTGGCGAACTCCGCCAGGAGTGAGGAGGCGTCGTGCACGCGCTCGTGGAAGGCGGCGAAACGGCGGTCCCGCTCGGCGGTGCGGGCGGCAACGAGGGCCCGTACCGCCTCGATGCGACCGGCAGGCTCCTCGGCCGGCTCTAACCCCAACGCTTCCCCCAGTTCCTCGTCGCGCAACGAGACCCACAGCCGCTCGTCGTTCGGCACTCCCAGCAGACCAATAGCGATGTGGGGGGCGTAACTTTCGCCCACGCCGGGGATGGGACGCTCACACATCGTGCAGGCAGGACGAAAGGCATAGCCCGGCAGCGGCTCGACCCCTCCCTCACGGGCCGCCATCAGTGCCGGGGTCACCGCATCCAGGCCCTCCTCGACCAGACGGGCGTAATCCTCCACGCCGTAGGCCCCCAGGCAGTCCATCCCGATGAGAAGCACGTCGTCGAGCAGCACCTGCTGTACTTTGGAGAGTTCGACCGCCGTGCGGAGTTCGCAGTTGCGCAGGACGGCCCCCACGCGGCCCGGCGCACCGGTGGCGGTGATCCGCCCCAGGACCGTCGCGCCGTTGACCGGCAGGACCGGGGCCAATGGCGCAGCCCGTTCCAGCAAGGCGGGGTCGCGCACCAGCGTGGGCACCGCGTTGCGGCCATCAGGCGTTCGCAGCGGCACCAGCAGCCCATCCACGACACCGCTGGTCAGCAACGTCTCCAGCAGGCGGTTGATCGTCTGCTCTGTGCTGTCGTGTACCTCCAGCCAGCCGTCCATCTCAGACGCTCCACTGTCTGCGGAAGGGAGAGGGGCCTTTCTCCTTAAGCGCGGCCACCATCTCGGTCACAGTGTCGGCGAAGTATTGCCCTTCGGAGGCACTGATCCAGCGCAGCCAGACCCGGTCGGGGTCGAAGCCCAGTTGTTCCAGCACCTGATGGATGATGGCGACGCGGCGGCGGGCTTTGTAATTGCCGGACTGGTAGTGGCAATCGCCGGGGTGACAGCCGCCGATGAGGACACCGTCGGCTCCCTCCAGCACCGCCTTGGCGACGTAGATGGGGTCCAGTTGTCCGCTGCACATCAAGCGGATGATGCGCACGTTGGGCGGGTACTGGATGCGGGAGGTGCCGGCCAAGTCGGAGGCGGTGTAGGTGCACCAGTTGCACAGGAAGGCGACGATACGAGGTTCAAAATCGGTCATATTCTCATCTACTCCTTATTCGATCAACGCCGCATCCACCAGCGCCAGCGCCTGCACCGGCTCGAAGGCCGGCTGGCGGCTGGCCCCGTTGGGACAGACGGCCACACAGACGCCGCACCCCTGGCAAAGAGAGTCGAGCACGCGGGCGACGCGCTCCTCCTCGTCCAGCACCCGCGCTCCGTAGGGGCAGGCGGCCACGCAGAGGCCGCAGAAACTGCACAGGTCCGCCTCGACGGTGGCGACGTCGCGGCGGGGCTCCCCCGGTCGGGTGACGGTCAACGCGGCTCGCAGCGCCGCCGCCCGTGCCTGGGCGATGCTCTCGGTGACGAAACGCGGCCCGTAGGCCAGCCCGCAGAGGAAGATGCCCGGCCGGGCCAGGTCGGTCGGGCGCAGTTTGGGGTGCGCCTCGGCGAAGAAGCCATCCTCGTCCAGCATCACCCCCACCATCGCCGCCAATGCGCGGTTACTGTCTTCGCGGGGGGCGATGCCGGTTGAAAGAGCCAGCAGGTCGGCCTCCAGCGTGACCGTCTCATCGTACAGCGTATCGTGGACGGTGACGCGCAATCGGTCGCCGTCCGCCTCGACCACGGGTTTTGCGGGCGGCTCGTAGCGCAGGAAGCGCACTCCGGCTCGGCGGGCCTGCCGGTAGTAGAGTTCCTGCGTCCCCAAGGTGCGAACGTCGCGGAAGAGGATGCTGACCTCGATAGTTGGATCCAACCGCTTGAGCGCCAGCGCGTTCTTGACTGCCTGGGCGCAGCAAACGCGGGAGCAATAGGGGCGGGTCTCGTCGCGGGAGCCGACACACTGTATCATCACGACCGAGCGGCACGAATCAAGGGGCAGGAAGCAGGAAGCCCACATTTTGCCTCCTGCCTCCTGCCTCCTGCCTCCTGCAATCATTCGCTCCAACTCCCGCTGCGTCACTACGCGGGGGTGCTGTCCGTAGAGGTACTCCGTCGTCGTGGCCTCCTCCGCGCCGGTGGCGACGATGAGAGCACCGTACCGCTCCGAACGGACTTCGTCGTTGACCCGTATCCGTGCCGCGAAGTTCCCACGCACGCCAGACCAGCCCACCAGTTCCGCCTCGGTCCAGACGTGTACTCGCTCCGCCTGCCGGACCCGCTCTACCAGCGAGGCTAGCAATGTCTGGGTGTCCAATCCCTCCAACGTGTGATGAATGTCGTGCAAGTTGCCGCCCAGTTGGGGTTCCCGCTCCACCAAGTCGCACTCCACCCCCAGGTCGGCCAGGGTGAGGGCGGCGGTCATTCCGGCCAGCCCACCGCCCAGGACGAGCACCCGCCGGGCTACGGTCTCCTGGGGACGGGGATTGAAAGGATGGTAGGGGGTCTCGCGCAGGCCGGCGACGGCCATCTCCAGCACTCCCCGGGCGACAGCAGTCGCAGCGGCGGGATCGGCGATGTGAGCCCAGGCGGCCCCCTCCCGGATGTTGGCACGGGCCAGCAGACGGGGGGGTAGATTCAGGCGGGCCATCAGCGCCTCAAAGCGGTCGGCGTAGAGATGGGGGGAGCATCCGGCGACGACGACCCGGTTGAGGTCGCCTTCCGCTACGGCACGCTCGATAGCGGCCAGGCCCGTTTCCTCACAGGCCGCCTCCAGCCGTTCGACATAAGCCACACCGCGCATCCGCTTGCCTGTGGCGACGAGCGCGGGAAAATCCAGCGTTCCCTCCAATGCGCCGTGGCAGGTGCAGAGGAAAAGGCCGATGGTGGTCGGGTGGTCGGGTGGTTGAGTGGTTGAGTGATTGGGCGGTCGGGTAGTCGAGTGGTCAGGTGGTCGGGTGGTCGGGTGGTCGGGTGGTCGGGTGGTCAATGTCGTAGCCGCCAGCGCGGCCGCGGCCGCGCTGGCGGCTACGACATTGACCACCCGACCACCCGACCACCCGACCACCCGACCACCTGACCACTCGACTACCCGACCGCCCAATCACTCAACCACTCAACCACCCGACCACCCGACCACCATCGGCCTTTTCCTCTGCACCTGCCACGGCGCATTGGAGGGAACGCTGGATTTTCCCGCGCTCGTCGCCACAGGCAAGCGGATGCGCGGTGTGGCTTATGTCGAACGGCTGGAGGCGGCCTGTGAGGAAACGGGCCTGGCCGCTATCGAGCGTGCCGTAGCGGAAGGCGACCTCAACCGGGTCGTCGTCGCCGGATGCTCCCCCCATCTCTACGCCGACCGCTTTGAGGCGCTGATGGCCCGCCTGAATCTACCCCCCCGTCTGCTGGCCCGTGCCAACATCCGGGAGGGGGCCGCCTGGGCTCACATCGCCGATCCCGCCGCTGCGACTGCTGTCGCCCGGGGAGTGCTGGAGATGGCCGTCGCCGGCCTGCGCGAGACCCCCTACCATCCTTTCAATCCCCGTCCCCAGGAGACCGTAGCCCGGCGGGTGCTCGTCCTGGGCGGTGGGCTGGCCGGAATGACCGCCGCCCTCACCCTGGCCGACCTGGGGGTGGAGTGCGACTTGGTGGAGCGGGAACCCCAACTGGGCGGCAACTTGCACGACATTCATCACACGTTGGAGGGATTGGACACCCAGACATTGCTAGCCTCGCTGGTAGAGCGGGTCCGGCAGGCGGAGCGAGTACACGTCTGGACCGAGGCGGAACTGGTGGGCTGGTCTGGCGTGCGTGGGAACTTCGCGGCACGGATACGGGTCAACGACGAAGTCCGTTCGGAGCGGTACGGTGCTCTCATCGTCGCCACCGGCGCGGAGGAGGCCACGACGACGGAGTACCTCTACGGACAGCACCCCCGCGTAGTGACGCAGCGGGAGTTGGAGCGAATGATTGCAGGAGGCAGGAGGCAGGAGGCAGGAGGCAAAATGTGGGCTTCCTGCTTCCTGCCCCTTGATTCGTGCCGCTCGGTCGTGATGATACAGTGTGTCGGCTCCCGCGACGAGACCCGCCCCTATTGCTCCCGCGTTTGCTGCGCCCAGGCAGTCAAGAACGCGCTGGCGCTCAAGCGGTTGGATCCAACTATCGAGGTCAGCATCCTCTTCCGCGACGTTCGCACCTTGGGGACGCAGGAACTCTACTACCGGCAGGCCCGCCGAGCCGGAGTGCGCTTCCTGCGCTACGAGCCGCCCGCAAAACCCGTGGTCGAGGCGGACGGCGA
This sequence comes from Chloroflexota bacterium, assembly GCA_003648085.1. GTDB lineage: Bacteria > Chloroflexota > Anaerolineae > B4-G1 > B4-G1 > B30-G15. The sequence continues at coordinate 2,645 of QMOC01000103.1, read as the reverse complement.
CCGATTGCGCGTCACCGTCCACGATACGCTGTACGATGAGACGGTCACGCTGGAGGCCGACCTGCTGGCTCTTTCAACCGGCATCGCCCCCCGCGAAGACAGTAACCGCGCATTGGCGGCGATGGTGGGGGTGATGCTGGACGAGGATGGCTTCTTCGCCGAGGCGCACCCCAAACTGCGCCCGACCGACCTGGCCCGGCCGGGCATCTTCCTCTGCGGGCTGGCCTACGGGCCGCGTTTCGTCACCGAGAGCATCGCCCAGGCACGGGCGGCGGCGCTGCGAGCCGCGTTGACCGTCACCCGACCGGGGGAGCCCCGCCGCGACGTCGCCACCGTCGAGGCGGACCTGTGCAGTTTCTGCGGCCTCTGCGTGGCCGCCTGCCCCTACGGAGCGCGGGTGCTGGACGAGGAGGAGCGCGTCGCCCGCGTGCTCGACTCTCTTTGCCAGGGGTGCGGCGTCTGTGTGGCCGTCTGTCCCAACGGGGCCAGCCGCCAGCCGGCCTTCGAGCCGGTGCAGGCGCTGGCGCTGGTGGATGCGGCGTTGATCGAATAAGGAGTAGATGAGAATATGACCGATTTTGAACCTCGTATCGTCGCCTTCCTGTGCAACTGGTGCACCTACACCGCCTCCGACTTGGCCGGCACCTCCCGCATCCAGTACCCGCCCAACGTGCGCATCATCCGCTTGATGTGCAGCGGACAACTGGACCCCATCTACGTCGCCAAGGCGGTGCTGGAGGGAGCCGACGGTGTCCTCATCGGCGGCTGTCACCCCGGCGATTGCCACTACCAGTCCGGCAATTACAAAGCCCGCCGCCGCGTCGCCATCATCCATCAGGTGCTGGAACAACTGGGCTTCGACCCCGACCGGGTCTGGCTGCGCTGGATCAGTGCCTCCGAAGGGCAATACTTCGCCGACACTGTGACCGAGATGGTGGCCGCGCTTAAGGAGAAAGGCCCCTCTCCCTTCCGCAGACAGTGGAGCGTCTGAGATGGACGGCTGGCTGGAGGTACACGACAGCACAGAGCAGACGATCAACCGCCTGCTGGAGACGTTGCTGACCAGCGGTGTCGTGGATGGGCTGCTGGTGCCGCTGCGAACGCCTGATGGCCGCAACGCGGTGCCCACGCTGGTGCGCGACCCCGCCTTGCTGGAACGGGCTGCGCCATTGGCCCCGGTCCTGCCGGTCAACGGCGCGACGGTCCTGGGGCGGATCACCGCCACCGGTGCGCCGGGCCGCGTGGGGGCCGTCCTGCGCAACTGCGAACTCCGCACGGCGGTCGAACTCTCCAAAGTACAGCAGGTGCTGCTCGACGACGTGCTTCTCATCGGGATGGACTGCCTGGGGGCCTACGGCGTGGAGGATTACGCCCGTCTGGTCGAGGAGGGCCTGGATGCGGTGACCCCGGCACTGATGGCGGCCCGTGAGGGAGGGGTCGAGCCGCTGCCGGGCTATGCCTTTCGTCCTGCCTGCACGATGTGTGAGCGTCCCATCCCCGGCGTGGGCGAAAGTTACGCCCCCCACATCGCTATTGGTCTGCTGGGAGTGCCGAACGACGAGCGGCTGTGGGTCTCGTTGCGCGACGAGGAACTGGGGGAAGCGTTGGGGTTAGAGCCGGCCGAGGAGCCTGCCGGTCGCATCGAGGCGGTACGGGCCCTCGTTGCCGCCCGCACCGCCGAGCGGGACCGCCGTTTCGCCGCCTTCCACGAGCGCGTGCACGACGCCTCCTCACTCCTGGCGGAGTTCGCCACCTGCATCCTCTGTCAGAACTGCATGCGCGTCTGCCCCATCTGCTACTGCAAGGAGTGCATCTTCCGCACCGACGTCTTCGACCATCCCTCGGCCCGTTACTGGGATTGGGCCGCACGCAAGGGAGGGGTGCGGCTGCCGTCGGACACGCTCCTCTTCCACGTCACCCGCATGCTCCATATGGCCCACGCCTGTGTGGGGTGCGGGATGTGCAGCGATGCTTGTCCGTCCGGCATCCCCGTAGCCGACATCTTCCGCACCGTCGGACGGGCCGTGCAGGCGCGCTTCGGCTACGTACCCGGGCGCGACCCGGCCGAGGAAATGGTCATCGCTACTTTCCGCGAGGATGAACTGAGGGAGTTAGGGGAGAGGTAGTGTTGTCGGTGGAGATGAAGCATGGTATAATTTGAATCAGCAACCGTTCTCGTGCCAGACCTGATGTTGGATCTGGGGACAGATCCGGGAGATAAGGCGATGAAACTGGAGGACTACTTCGATTTTCTCGCGCCCAATGACATTCGCTTGAAGGGGCACCGCATTGGCGTTGAGACCATTCTCTTCGACTATCTGGAGCAAGGATTGAGCGCCGAAGAGATCGCCCTGCGCTATCCGACCCTCTCGCTGGAGCAGATTCACGCCACCCTCGCCTACTACTGGCGTCATCAGGCAGAAATGGACGCTTACCTGCAGGCCGCCCGAGAGCATGAGGAACGTATGATTCGTGAACAGGAGCGCCATCCATCTCCGGCGGTTCGACGCTTGTATCAACTAATCCAGCATCACGCGGCCACCGCCTTATGAGCCAACCCTGCTTCCTGTTGGATATTCCTTACCTTATGATAAACCCGAAACAGCCGGCCCGGCCGAGGTATGTGTCCCGGCGGTGAGGGTAGA
>QMOC01000102.1 GCA_003648085.1 Chloroflexota bacterium | reverse complement strand
CCTTGTCCACGCCGGCGTTGCGCTGCAAGAGGCGCACCAACTCGCCGACCAAGCCTTCCCCTTCGCCGAAGAAGATGCCGTCCACCAGGCTGTCGCCGTTTTCACGGATGATGGACTGGGTGGTCAGAGCGTTGGAGCCGCCGAGGAGTATGATCGGCCACTCCGGCCCGCGCTGGCTGGAAAAGAGCGGGATGCCTGAGCGGATCAGCAGGTAGGGCAGGTTGATCAATTCCAGCGTGTAGGCGTTGGAGATGATTAGCAGGTCGAATTCGTCCGCCGAGCGCAGCGATTGGACGCCGATGAGGTAGGGGATGCCCTTCCGTTCAAACAGCGCCCGCTCTCCCGCCGAGGGGAAGAAGGCCAGGTCAATGAACGCATCCGGCAGCGCCCGCCGAACCTCGTGGAAGAGGAAGAGGTGGGGCAGCGAGCGGTCTACGTCCCGAAAGGGGGAGAGTCGGACGATCAGCACATGATAGGGGGCGTCCTCAAAACGAGGGTTACCGAACGAGGGGTTATCGAAGGGCAGGAACGGTTCGACGTGTTTGAAGCGGTGGAGGTTTTGGCGCACGAAATCGGCATAATCTGGCATACGGAGCCCGCATAAAACGTGTTGGATGTTGCATATTGCGTATTGCGTGAAATTCAGCCTTTCACTGCCTTGGCGATGGCGGCGATGTGGGCCGGGGTGGAGCCGCAGCAGGCCCCTACCACCCGCGCCCCCAGCGCGACGAACCGGCGGGCGTACTCCGCCATATCCTCCGGTGTGGCGTCGTACACCACCTCCCCTCCCACCATACGTGGCTTGCCCGCGTTGGGCTTGGCGATGAGGGGGGCCTGAGGCGCGGCCTCGTGCATCTTCGCCACTGCTCCCGCAGTCATCTCCAGCGTCGCGCCGCAATTGGCGCCAAAGGCATCCACCCCCAGCGCCAGCAGTGCCTCCGCCGCCCGCTCTGGGCGCACTCCCATGTTCGTGCGCCCGTGGGTATCGAAGGAGAGGGTGGCAAAAATGGGTAGGTCGGCTCCGCTCTGACGTGCTCCCTCAACGGCGGCCCGCACCTCGTTCAGGTCGGACATGGTCTCGATGTAGAGCACATCCACCCCGGCCTCCGCCAGCGCCGCAGACTGTTCGGCGAAGATCGTCACCGCCTTCTCATAGGTTATCGCGCCCAAGGGGGCCAGGAACTCCCCCAGTGGGCCGATGTCGCCGGCGACGTAGGTCCCACGGCCCGCGGCTTCGCGGGCGATCTCAACCGCCCGCCGGTTGATCTCGGCCACGCGCCCTGCCAGACCAGATCGCTCCAGCCGCGTCCGCGTCCCGCCGAAGGTGCAGGTCAGGATCAGTTCGGCTCCGGCCTCGACGTAGGCGCGATGGACGTTGCGTACCGCGTCGGGGTTGTCCAGTAGCCAGCCTTCGGGGGGGGTGCCGGGGGGCAGCCCGGCTGCCTGCAACATCGTGCCCATCGCGCCGTCGGCGACGATGACGTCGCCGGATTGCAAGCGGGTGAGAATATCCTCAGTCATTGTTCTCCATCCTCTGCATCAGAATCTCTAGGAAAGCGCCAGCATCAAGCACTGCAAAGGCATCCGTCTTCAGCCGCTCTAGAAAATGGCGGTTCTGCGGAACGAGATAACTGGCTCCGACCCATTCGGCGAAGGCACCGATAATTCCGTCCTCCTCAGGCAGCCCCAGTTCCCAGTACTTCAGGATCAGTTCTTCCGGGGGGTCTTCATAAGTCACACCATTCCATGGGCTGCTGGCGAGAATGGTATAGAAGCGGCGCGGAGCACCTGGGCTGATGTCACGCAGAATCTGCACGACTTCCCGTTCCACCATTCGAGGGGTTGCGATAGTCAACACATCCTGCCACCGGCCTGTCACCAGAGTGTCCAAAAGCGCTGTACAACCGGGTTCCGATCGGTTGATGCTGAAGATGTAAACATTGCTATCGAGGACGACGGTCAGAATGGGTGGCATAATATTTTTCAATCGCTTTGAGGTATCGGGGCCGGTACTCCTCTTCCCAAATTCGTCTGCGGATCGCCTGCAGTTTCTCTATCACCTCCTCGGCAGTTCGGGCCGTCTCCCCTGTCTGGGTGGCCATCTCTCGCAGTTCAGCGAGAGCCCGAGAGGCTGTCAGTGCCTCCTCATCCTTCCGATCCAGGGGTATCAGCAGTATGAAGTCGTCCTCCCGAGTCGCCCAGAAGGTCCGTACATCGGCAAAAGACTCTCTCAACTCCTCAGATAGCAACAATGTGCCGTCTGCCAGCACGTGGACAATATCTGCTCCCATCCCTCACCTCCCGATTCCCATTTTACCCCTAATGTGATTTTCCAGCAACCTCCGAACCACCTCTACTGCTTCGTTGGCGTTCTCGGCGTAAGCGTCGGCGCCGATGATCTGCGCCCATTCGGGGTTGGTCGGCGCGCCGCCGATGATGACTTTGACCTGCTCGCGCAGGCCGGCCTCCTTCAGCGCTGCGATGACAGCCTCCTGGTTGCGCATCGTCGTCGTGAGGAGTGCGGAGAGGCCGACGACGTTCGCTCCGGTCTCCCGCACCTGCGCGACGAATTCGCTCGCCGGCACATCTACCCCCAGGTCGTGCACCCGGAAGCCCACCGTGCTGAGCATCGTCGCCACCAGGCTCTTGCCGATCTCGTGGATGTCCCCTTCGACGGTGCCGATGACGACGGTGCCGAGCACCTGGCGCTGCTCCCGTCGCGCCATCAGCACCGGCTCGAAGACTGCCATCGCCGCCTTCATCGCCTCGGCGGCCATCATCAGGTCGGGGATGAAGTACTCGCCGCGCTCGTACCGGTCGCCGACGACTTGCATGCCGGGGTTGAGTGCTTCCTCGATGGCGGTCAGCGGCGCGATGCTTGATTCCAGGGCCTGGGTGGCCAGTTCTCGCGCTTGGTCGGGCTCGCCGAGGATGACGGCTTGTTGCAGTTGGTTCAGGATTTCTACCATTTTGGCTCCTTTTGTCGAATCAGCGAATCAGCGAGTCAGCGAGTCAGCGAGTCGGTGGTGGGGTAGTTGGGTCATTCCGGCGGCCTGGGCGGCGCGCAGGGTGATGGCCTCCAGTTCGCGCACCACCTCAGTAGAAAGTTCCTTCGGCTCGTAGGCGGCGATGATCTCCTCGGCACGCCGGTGGGCTCGCTCCGTGATGTCCAGGCTGCCCTTGGCCTCCCAGCCACGGCGGAAATCGCGATCCACCACCGGGCTGGGGATGAACAGTTCCTCGCGAAACCAGCGGCGCGTGTGGGGCGCGGTCAGGAAATTGCCCTTGTGCCCCACCTGCCGGATGACCTCTAGCGCCAGCGGTGTCTCTCGCTCGATTATCCCAGCCACCAGCCGTTTCGCCATCCCCACGATCTCAGCGTCAATCACCAGTTTCTCCAGACTGAAGCAACTTTCGAAGTCGAGCATGCCGGGGCCGGAGATCATGTTGATGCCCGCCAGCGCCCCCAATATTGCGCCGATGCCCGATTCGAACCCGCACTGAGCGTCCACCACCTTGGCGTCGGACATCCCCAGGTAGGCGTGGGTGGGCAGACCAAGATACTTGCCCACCTCTGCGTAGGCGCAATCAATCATCATCGTTTCGATAGCGCCCATCGGGGGGGTGCCGGTGCGCATGTCGAAAGCAGCCGGTGAGCCGCCCCAGACGATGGGGGCGCCGGGCTCCACCAGTTGATGGATGGTGACGCCGCTCAGGTTCTCGGCGGTGTGCTGGACGACCGACCCCAGGAGGGTCGCCGGCCCCGTGGCTCCCGCCAGCGGCATGCTCACCAGTTCCGCCGGCACCCGGTGTTGTGCGCAGTCCATCAGGTTCTCGCAGGTGATCTCGGACCAGAGGAGAGGTGGGGAGGGGCAGACGTCGAAGATGGCAGGGGGTCTCTCTGCCAGAGCCTCCTCGCTGCCCGCCACCGCCACCAGCAAATCCTTCATCATGCCCCAGGTCTCGACGGCGAAGGCGCCGGTGACGACCGGCTTGCGGGTGTAAAGGAGAACCAGGTAGAGCCGGTAGAGGTCGGCGATCTCCTGGGGGACGTCGGCGCAGATGAGGGAGGTGGCGACGGCGTCTAGCGCGTTCAGTCCGTCGGCCAGTTTGACGAAGCGCACGAAGTCGGCGGTGACGGGGGAGCGGGAGCGCTTCGCGCCGTGGTCGAGAATCTCGATGGCGGCCGAGCCAGGGTCGAAGTGCACGTCGTCGTCGCCGTAGTGCACCACCGGCTGACCGTCGGCGTCGTAGAGGTGGAATGACGAGGGAGCGGTCTCAACCGCCCGGCGGGCCAGGTCGGGTGGGATGCGCGCCACCTGTGCCTCGAAGTCCACCTCCGCGCCGTGCTCGGCCAGGAGATGCAGTGCGCGGTCAGAGTGAACCTGCACGCCGGGGTCGGCCAGCAGGTCATAGGCCTCGGCAACGACGCGCTCGATAGTCTCCAAGGATAGAAATTGCAGATGAGGTCGCATGGTCACATTTGCTCCTTATCGGTCGGGTAGCCGGGGGCATTGCCGTTCCCTCGAACCTATGCTGACGTCTTCCTCCCATAAATTGCGGTCAATTCCAGCAGCCGGGCCGCGATCTCCTCGGTCAACGCGCCGGGCAGGAGCCGCCAGCACCAGTTGGGCGGACCGACGGTGGCGGGTGTGTTCATTCGCGCTTCGTGCCCCAGGCTCAGCAGGTCCTGGACGGTGGTGATGGCCGTGTTGGCTACCGAAGCCCACGCCAGCCGGATCAGGTCCCAGGCGATGTCCGAGCCGTCGCTGCCCAAGTACTTGCGGGCATAATCTCGCTCCGCCTCCGTGGAGGTGACCTGATACCAGCCCACGGTCGTGTCGTTATCGTGGGTGCCGGTGTACACCACGCAGTCACGGGTGTAGTTGTGGGGCAGGAAGGGATCGGTCGGGCCGGTACTGAAGGCGAACTGGAGCACTTTCATGCCGGGATAGCCGAACTCGGCCTGCAAGGCGTCTACGCCGGCACGCGATTCGGCGTCGAAATCGCCCAGGTCTTCGGCGATGATCGCCACCTCGCCCAGCGCGGCAGTGACGGCGTGGAACAGGTCGGCGCCGGGGCCGTACACCCAGCGTCCTTTGATTGCGGTCTCCTCCCCTGCCGGGACTTCCCAGTAGTTGTAAAAGCCCCGAAAGTGGTCAATGCGCACCACGTCGGCCTGGGTGAAGGCCATGCGGAAACGGGCGATCCACCAGGCGTACCCGTCCTGGCCCATCACCTCCCAGCGGTAGAGGGGATGCCCCCAGAGTTGCCCCGTCTCGCTGAAGTAGTCAGGGGGTACGCCGGAGACGACCGTTGGCCGGAGGTTCTCGTCAAAGTGGAAGAGGTGGGGATTGGCCCACACGTCGGCGCTATCCATCGAGACGAAGATGGGGATATCGCCGATGATGCGGATGCCATGCTCGTTGGCGTACCGTTTGACGGCCAGCCATTGCTCAAAGAACTGCCATTGTCGGTACTTCTGGCGTTCAATTTCGTCGGCCAGCGACTCTCGCCAGCGGGCCAACGCTTGCGGCTCGCGGGTGGCGACTTCTGGCTCCCACTCGTTCCAGGGGCGGAGGTTGTGAGCCTCCTTCAATGCCATAAACAGGGCAAAGTCGTCCAGCCAGAAAGCCTGCTCGTCGCAGAAGCGGGCGAAAGCCGCTCGCCGGTCGGCGGGGGCCTGGGCCCGGAAGTTGGCGAAGGCCCGGTCCAATAGGCCCGTCTTGTAGCGGATGACCGGTCCAAAGTCCACCCGGTCAGCGGGGAAGGCGGGTACATCCTCAAGATCCGCCGCCGAGAGGTGACCAATCTCCGCCAGTTTTTCGGGGCTGATGAGCATGGGGTTGCCGGCGAAGGCGGAGAGGGTCTGGTAGGGGGAATCGGCGTAACCGGTGGGGCTTAGAGGGAGCACCTGCCAGTAGGACTGGCCGGCCGTCGCCAGAAAATCCACGAACCGGTAGGCTGCGTCGCCCAGGTCGCCGATGCCGAACCGACCGGGGAGCGACGTGGGGTGCAGCAGGATGCCACTACTGCGTGGGAATCTCACCTGTGAAACCTCCGTGGTTGTCAGGCTGGCGTAATTATACGACAGATGTGCGTTCAAGGGTAGTGGGAAGCCCATCGCGGTTTGCTGGCTACGCTATCTCCGCGTATAATCTCCATAGCAATACTGACGACCCTTCGCCTCAGCCTACCTTGGCGGATACCCTGTGATGCGCCGAATCTCCTTGTAGAGTGGCCGCAGTCGCCGGTACATCTGCCGGTAGACGCGCCGGTACAGTCCCTCGTAGACGTCGCGCACGTCGGGGCGGGGGAGGAATGTGCGGCTCACGCGGGTCATCTCTGCCACAGCCGTCTCGAAGTCCGGGTGCAGCCCCAGGCCGACCGCCGCGTCCATCGCCGCCCCTAATCCGGAGGTCTCGTAGACGTGGGGGCGGCTGGCGGGCAGGTTGAAGATGTCGGCGGTGATCTGCATTGCGGCGTTCGACTGTGAACCGCCGCCGGAGACGCGCACCTCGCTCGTGCGTACCCGCAGCCGCTTCTGCGTCCGCTCCAATCCCTCCCGTAGCGCGTAGGCCAGCCCCTCCAGAATGGCGCGGTAGAGGTGGGCGCGGGTGTGGACATCGCCAAAGCCGATGATGGCCCCTTTGGCCTCTGGGCCGGGAGACTTGAGGCCGGGTGACCAGTAGGGCTGTAGCATCAGTCCCATCGAGCCGGGCGGCACCGCCTCGACCAGTTCGTCGAACAGTTCCTCCGGTGCGCAGCCCCGCTCGCGGGCCAGTTGCTCCTCCCGCAGGCCGAACTCCCGCCGGAACCAACTGACCATCCAGTAGCCCCGGTAGATCTGAATCTCCAGGTTGTAGGCTCCGGGCACGGCGCTGGGATAAGGCGGGATGAGGGGGATGACCTCGACGTAGCGGCGGCTGGTGGTGTTGACAGTGGCGGTGGTGCCGTAGGAAAGGCAGGCGATGTTCGGCTCCAGACACCCCGCCCCCAGCACCTCACAGGCCTTGTCGGCGGCGGCGGCGATGAGGGGAAGACCAGCCGGGATGCCCGTCTCTTCGGCGGCCTGAGGGGTGATCTCGCCCAGGATCTCAGTGGGCGGGATCAAGTCGGGGAGAAGTCGCTCGTCCATCGGCAGCGCCTGCCACTTCCAATCCGATTTCTTCGCCCAGGTCAGCCGCTTGTAGTCGAAGGGCACGTACCCCACCTGGCAGCCCACGCTATCCACGAAGCGGCCCACCAGTTTGTAGGTCAGGTAGCCGGAGAGGAACAAGTACTTGTGGGTATGCTTCCAGATTTCCGGCTGGAAGGTGCGGATCCAATTCGCCTCTGCCTCCGCCTGAAGGTAGGCGACGGTCTCGGTCATCCCGCTCAGGCGGAAGGCCAGCCCCCACAGCCCACCCACCGGCGGCAGCCCCTCGGTGCGGCGCTGGTCCAGCCAGACGATGGCCGGGCGCAGAGGCTTGCCCTGCTCATCCACATTGACCATCGTCGCTCGCTGGGTGGTGAGGGCCACACCCGCCACCGCCTCCTTGAGGACGGGATTCTCCTGCCAAAGTTGTTGGCAGGCGGCGCAGAGGTTCTCCCAGAAATAGGTGGGATGCTGCTCGGCCCAGCCGGGCTTTTCGGAGAAGTACGGCTCGATGGGCACGCGCACCTTGTGAACCAGGTGGCCGCGCAGGTCAAAAATGAGAGCACGCACCGATTGTGTACCACAGTCAATAGTGAGGATATGGTCTTTAGGGTCTTTAGACATGGTTTCTTTTGGGTGTGGCAAAAATCGGTTGGACGTCCGGCTGCAGCCGGAAAATCCCCGCTGAAGCGGGGCGTCCGGCTTTTCCTCTCAACTCACTTTAGCCAGACCCGT
>QMOC01000101.1 GCA_003648085.1 Chloroflexota bacterium | reverse complement strand
TGGTGGAGCGTGAGGAGTACGACCCCGATATTGTGCCGACGGAACCTTAATCTATGGCTCAACCGGCCCGGCCTCCGGCGGAGGCCGGGCCTTTTGGTTTACCCCATGTGCCGTCGGGCCTCGAACACATTGGGTAACCGCTCTATCTTGGTCAGCACACGGCTGAGTTGAGCGATGTCGTTGATTTCGACGGTGATGTACAGCGTGACGATGTTCTTGCGCCGCCCCACGTTGACAGCCGCCATGTTGATGTTCTCGGCACTGATGATGCCGGAGATTTCGTGCAGCAGCCTGGTGCGGTCGTAAGCCGTGATGCGGATGGTGACCGGGACGGTTTGTAGTCGGGTGCCCCAACTAACCTCAATCAGTCGCTCCGTGTTTCTCAGGCGCAGGATGTTGGGGCAGTCACGGCGGTGAACGGTGACGCCCCGTCCGCGGGTGATGTAGCCGATGATTTCATCTCCCGGCAGCGGATGGCAGCACCGCGCCAGCCGGGTCAACAAACCGCCAGTGCCCTGTATCTGTATGCCCTCAATAGCCTGCATGGGAGGAGGAGGGGTGGGAAGCAGCTTCTCCTCCGCGCGGGAGCGCGTTTCGGCGATTTTGCCGGCAATTTGCTGGCTGTTGATGTCCCCAAAACCGACGGCAGCGTGGAAGTCGTCCAGTTTCTCGTAGTTGAAAAGTCTGGCAACCGTTTCGTGGCTCAGATGTTCCATTCCCAGACGCTTCAACTCGCGCTCGACGATCTCACGCCCCTGGGCAATGTTTTGCTCCCGATCCCGGCGGCGGAACCACTGGCGGATTTTGGTGCGGGCGCGAGAGGTCCTGACGTAACCCAGTGCCGGGTTGAGCCAATCACGGCTGGGAGCGGCCCGTTTGCTGGTGATAATCTCCACTCGGTCGCCTGTGCGCAGTTGATAGTCCAGCCCAACCCACCTGTCGTTGACTTTGGCCCCCCGGCAACGATGACCAATCTCGGTGTGCACGTAGTAGGCGAAGTCAATCGGCGTCGCGCCGACCGGCAGATCAATGATCTTGCCCTTGGGGGTGAAGGCGTAGACCCGATCCTGGAAGACGTCAGTCTTCATCGCGTCCACGAACTCACCGGCGTCGGTGACCTCTTGCCGCCACTCCATAAGAGAGCGCAGCCAGGCGATCTTGGCCTCGAAGACCTCGTCCCGCTTGCCCCCCTCCTTGTAGCGCCAGTGGGCAGCGATGCCGTATTCTGCGATGCGATGCATCTCCCAGGTGCGGATTTGCACCTCCAGTGTCTTTCCATCGTCACCGACGACCGCTGTGTGCAGACTCTGGTACATATTGTCCTTGGGGGTGGCGATGTAGTCGTCGAACTCACCGGGGATAGGCTTCCATAAGCCGTGCACGACGCCCAAGATGCGATAGCAATCGGGGACGGTCTGGGTGATAACGCGAATGCCTCGGACGTCGTAGACCTGGCTGAAAGGCACGCCCTTACGCTGCATCTTGCGGTAGATGCTGTAGATGTGTTTGGGCCGACCGGTGATCTCTGCCTCGATGCCTTCTTCGACCAATTTCCGTTTGAGGGTTTCAATGTGTCGTTGGATGCTGGCCTCGCGCTCCGGTCGGCGTTCCAGAATGAGAGAGGCAATCTCAGCGTAGGTCGTGGGATCGAGGTAGCGAAGGCTCAGATCCTCCAGTTCCCACTTCCACTGCCAGACGCCCAGCCGGTTGGTCAGTGGAGCGAAGATTTCCAACGTCTCGCGGGCAAAGGCCTTGCGGCGTTCCTCCGGGAGTGGATCAAGGGTGCGCATGTTATGCAGACGGTCGGCCAGTTTGATGATCACGACGCGGATGTCCTCTGCCATGGCGATGAACATCTTACGCAGGCTTTCAGACTCACGAGCGTCACGCAGTCCTTCGCTCTTCTGGCTGAAGCGGTCAATCTGCTCCAACTTGGTCACGCCATCTACCAGGTTTGCTACGCCAGGGCCGAATTCCTGCGCCAGTCTCTTCAGGTCAATGTCTGAGTCCTCGACCACGTCATGCAACAGGCCGGCAGCAATAGTGTCCGGATCCATCCCCAGATCAGCCAGTAGAAAGGCCACGGCCAACGGGTGCTGAATGTAGGGTTCACCGGACTTGCGTACCTGACCGGCATGGGCTCGTTCAGCCACGGCATAAGCACGCTCGATGAGTTCCCGCGCGCCGTCGGTCCATTCGCTTGGGGAGACGCGCTGTAGGACGTCGGCAATTGTCAGCAAAGGTTGCCCGCTCATCACTCCGTCCACTTCATTGGGGTGGCTTTTACAGTATAGCGCAGTCGGGCGATCTGTCAACACCAGGCTGCCGGTTGCAGCCTGGCAGAAGTATGGTATGATGAGAATAAGGAGAGCAAAGTGCGCGTGATTGCGGGCAAGGCGAAAGGGCATCGGCTGAAGTCAGTGCCGGGGACAGGGACGCGGCCGATCACGGATCGGGCCAAGTCGGCGCTCTTCAGCATCATTGGCAACGATGTGATAGGTTGCCGCTTCCTGGATCTCTTCGCCGGTACAGGGCAAGTGGGGATCGAAGCGCTGAGCCGGGGGGCGGCGGAGGTGGTCTTTGTGGAACATGCTGGGGCGGCACTGCGCACTATCCGCGAGAATCTCGCTCACACCCGGTTAGAGGAGAGAGCGCGGGTAGTGCGGGCTGACGTGTTCGGTTTCCTGGCTCGCAAGCCGGAGCCGTTCGATTACGTCTACATCGCGCCGCCGCAGTACCAGCGCCTGTGGGTAAGGACGCTACGGGCGTTGGATGCTAATCCCGGCTGGCTGACCGACGATGGTTGGGCCATCGTACAGATTCACCCTCGGGAGTACGAAGAACTACCGCCGGAGCACCTAGTGCTTTTTGACCAGCGTACCTACGGGAGTGTGATGCTCTGTTTCTACTGCGTCACGCACGCCTGACGGTTCAAATCGCGGCTTTCACTGCTGGGCAGCGAGGGTCTTTGGGATTTCCCGTGGCCAGGATTCGGATGCCCCAACTTGTTGGGGTCGCCCGCCAGCAAACCCGAACAAGTTCGGGCCTCCGGTGCACCCACCACGGCAGTTTCCAGAGAGCCGGCAGCGAATTTCCGAATGCTCTCATGAAGTGTGACGAGGCTGTAGATTTCAACAGCGCGTCGGGCGTAGGGTGACCCGGCGCGCTGTCCCGTTTGCGTCGTCACAGGTTCTCTCAGGCCACGCCCCTGGCATGGAGGCGCACATAGGTCAGCGTGCGGGTCAGCAACTCCTTGGCCAGGAAAAGGTTCGGCAGGTCACGAGCCAGTTCCCGTCCTGCTGCAATGGTGTCCTCGGCTTTCTCCAACGGCAGCCCGATGGCCTCCAGACGCAGCAGGCTGTGCTCGCCGGGCTCCCCCACCAACATTGTGTCCAGTTTGGCTGCTATCTTACGTTCCGCCGGCGTGCCGTTGTATCGCTTCCAGAGGACGTAAAGTAGGTAAGCGTAGAGGCCATTGACGTGCAGGATATTGAGGAATTTGGACACGCTATGAGAGATGTCATCCCCGCTGAGGCGCTCTTTCGCTCTCAAGTTATCAACAATGCGCCGGGCATAGTCCACGCAGTAAAAATCCAGGTTTTCGACCGTTTGTTGTAAGTTCATCTCCGCCCTCCCCTCACTGTCCCAGATTCAAGATGCGCAATCGGCCCATGCCCCGACTGTTCATACCTCCCACACCCAGGTACTCCATATAGTGCAATCCTTTCTCCACTTGGGTTCTCACCCACTCGATGTCGTGAGGAAGGGGTTGCCCGTCGAGGAGGAAGTCGCCGGGGTTCTTGTAGACGGCCTGGAAGGAAAAAAGCGTACTGCGGGGAATGGCTTCATAGGTAAACAGTGCGCCGTGAAGCGACGCTCCGGTGGTGCGGTTGATCGCCGTCGAGGTACGTACTTCCAGATTGTCGTTGACCACCTGAGTGAAAAGGTCATCAGGCACCAGCACCAGCCGGGAGAGGATGTCCTCTGGCACACCGGCCTCTCTCAGACGGGCGTGGCCCTGGGAGGTCAGCGGCGCTTCGGATATGGCGACGGGTAGCAGGAGCCAGCCCAGGTTAAGCCTCTTGCGTGGCAGTGCTGTCTGTAGCCGATAGCCGTGTTCCGGCCTCAAACGGATATTCAGGTCGCCCTCCTTCAGTGCGCCATCCTGGAGCAACGCCTGTAGCCGTTCTGGGGCCGTGGTCCAAACCGGCCCCAGCATTGAGGGGACCGGGAAGAAGAGAGGGAAGGCATCGAACATCTGCACCATGCTAGGGGAGGTACGGCCGCCGGGCTGTATGAAACCGTAGGTGATGCAGACAGGGCAGTCGAAGTGGCCACAGGCTCCATCTCGATCCCCGGTGGGGCCGGTCTGGTCAGCACAACTGGCGTAACCGACCCGTCCTTCGCTATCCTCCACTGGCCGACGGTACTTGTCCGGGTAGTGCATCGCCGTGTAGGTGCGGGCCGCGCCGGCCAGGCTGGTGGCCGGGATTTTAGGTAAGCCGTTGGCAGTATCACGGACGATGACATTGTCCACACGTCCTATCTGCATCTCGCCGCTGCCCACGTGGATCGGGTCCAGGGCCAGCGCGTAATAGGTCTGTGTCTGATAAGGTGTACTCACTTCAGCCATGATCATATTCCTTTCCAGCGAGTTATGAGGTCGTACCGAGAAGCAACTCCAGGGCATCCGGGAGTTCGGTGAGGGTGCCAAAAGTTTGCATTCCCCGGCCCTTCATGACCACGGTGCCTTTTTCCCCGTCCACACCTTTCACCTGTAAGTGGGCCAGGCCATATCCACGGCTACGCTTGGCCGAAAAGCCGTAAATGCGCATCATCATGAGGATACCCTGGCCTATGGCTTGTAAGTCTTCTGTGGCCTGAATCCGCGCCTGCTCCGGGTCCTGTCCCACCAGGTCGAAAGGCAAGTACAATAGGGTAAAAACTCCCCCGGCTCCAGCAGGCACGGTCTCCCGAGGGATGGGGACGGTTCCGGCTTTGGTGCTTCTGCTGTGGGGATTGATGATGTCCAGATCAATACGGTCGAAGAAGGTGGGGTAGAAGCGCAGCCGCCCCAGGTTGCTGAGTCCTTCCTCCGCTTCGTCGCGTGCCAGCCCGAAGAGGCGGGCGATGATGGGGACATTCTCTCCCTCCTCAAACTGCCCGGCCATCACACTGCGCAGGATGCCTTTCCAGCCGCTGGGACGCATCATCGGTATCTTAAAGACCACGTCCTTAAGCACCGGGTTTTCGTGGATGTAGAAAGAGTCGTCATCATTGCTGCGGAAGGGGCGGGCGAGGGTGAAGCGGAATTGGATGAAGGCCGAGTGCGGGGGCAGGCTTTTCAGGTCTATTTGGGGGGGATAAATTTTGAGGTGCTCCAACTGCCTCAGGCCAGGGCGAATTACTCCCTGATTGTAGGGATTATCACCTTTGCGTCTGTGTACCACCCACTTGTAGCCGCCGCCGTAGCGGGGATGCCCGCTGCGGGCGAACTCCTTCACTTCTTCGACCAGGGCCTGGGCTAGGAGCGTGACCCGCGTGTAGGGCCATTCCAGTTCCCGGTAGGGCTGTTTGTGTTCACCGATGATGCGACGCACGTCGTCCTGGGTCTCGCAGGGGTATGCTACGTAGAGATCGTACACAGGGCCCTTGACCGGAGGGCGACGTCGTTCGGGTGGCCTGCGCCCGCCGCCGCGTCGTCTCCCCCCTCTAGGGCCGCGATTGCTCCGTCGTTCAGAGTTCACTGATCACCTCCTCTCCGGTACGGGTGTCCCGGATGCCGAGTCGCTGAAGCGTGCCAAGCACTCCATCAAGCATCTCCTCATCCCGGGTGTAGCCCCAAAAGCGGTTTCCTTTCTGGAAGGAGAATACTTTCTTACTCACTCCCCGCCGCCCTGATAAGAAGCCGCTGCTGTCGGAGCGCATCACCTCGTTGATCTTGCCCAGGTCCAGCCAGGTTTTGTCATTGAAGAAGAAGAAGCGCAGGTCGGGCCAGTCGGGGTGTGCGCGCTCCTGACGACGCTGGAGGGGAGGAGAAGCCGCCATCAGGTCGGCTAACCAAGTGCTGACCTGATCCCGCGTAAGGCGAGGCAGGCGCAGAGGTGAGACTGGCACCACTAGGCCATAGTCGGGCTGTCCTGGTGGCTTGAGAGGCGTCTTGCCACCGATGGATCCGTAGCGGACGATGAGCCAGACGGCTTTTATCAGCAACCAACGTTCCTGAGGTAGGGTAGGCTTAAGTTCAAAGAAGTTCATCGTGAAGGGAACTCCGGCGCGGTTGAGGTTCACCTCGTACCCTCCCTGTCCATCGGTGACCACCAGGCGAAGTTTGCTGCTCCAGCCAGTACATCCAAAGAGCCGGCAGGCCGGGCAGACATCACGCAGGCCATCCTCGGCCTGACCCGTGCGGCGGAAGGCTTCTTCGTCAAAGGCACAGCGGTCGTCGCCAGTGGGGTCGCAGGCATAGCCACCCAGCCCACGGATCAGCACCTCCGTCCACCAGCGGACGGAGCCCATTAGCCCAGTTTCACGCACTTGATCGGAGGTCCTGTCCACATCGCCGGTCCAAATGGGGGTGACGGTTTGCAGGTTTACGGTAATCGTTCTGGGCATATCGCCTCCTCATGTGGGGATCGCTGGGATCTCTAAAACAAATTCTATTTAGATACCGATAAAAGTCAAGATATCAGTTATCCTGTTACTACATCAACACATCCAGCGCTCCCATCGTGCCATCGCTTCCTCTATCCGCTCTACCGGCTGCACGAGCGAGATGCGCACATACCCCTCGCCGTGGGGGCCGAAGGCGACGCCCGGTCCAAGCGAGACGCCGGCTCCCTCAAGCAGGTCGGAGGTGAACTCCATACTGGGGGTGTTCTCCGGCAGCCGCACCCAGACGTAGAGCGTGGCCGAAGAGGGGATGTATTCCAATCCCATACGCTCCAATGCCGCAGTCACCGCCTGCCGCCGCGCCCGGTACGTCTCGTTGCGCTCGACCAGCCAGGCTTCGTCGGTCTGCGTGAGCGCGATGACAGCCGCGTCCTGCACGGCGCGGAAGATGCCGCTATCCACGTTCGACTTGAGCCGCGCCAGCGCCCCGACCGCCTCGGCGTTGCCCACGACCATACCGACGCGCCAGCCGGCCATATGGTAGGTCTTGGAGAGGGAGTTGAACTCGACGGCAACATCCTTGGCCCCCGGCACCTGCAGGATGCTGGGGGCGACGTAGCCGTCCCAGGTCGTGTCGGCGTAGGGGTTATCGTGGGCCAGCAGCAGGCCGTGCTCGTGGGCAAACGCCACCGCCTGCTCGAAAAAGTCCACGCCGGCAACGGCGGTGGTAGGGTTGTTGGGATAACTCAGCCACAGCACCCGCGCCCGGGCGAGGACGTCGCCGGGGATGGCGTCCAGGTCGGGCAGGAAGTCGTTCTCGGCCAGGAGTGGCATCAGGTGCAGTTCGCCGCCCACCAGTTGCGCGGGCACGCGGTAGGTGGGGTAGCCCGGCTCCGGGGCCAGCACGACGTCGCCCGGGTCCACGAAAGCCATCGGCAGGTGGAAGATACCCTCTTTCGAGCCGATGAGCGGCAGGACCTCGCTTTCGGGGTCGAGTCTGACGCCGAAACGGCGGTCGTAGTAGTCGGCGATGGCCTTCCGCAGCGCCGGTGTGCCGAAGAAGCCGCCGTAGCCGTGCTTGTGTGGGTCCCGCGCTGCGTCAGACAGTGCCTCGACGACCGCCGGTGGCGGCGGCAGGTCGGGGCTGCCGATGTCAATGCGGATCACGTCCACGCCCTGCTCCTGCAATGCCCGCACTTTCCGCCCAATGGTGGCGAAAACGTAGGGTGGTAGGTTGTTTAACCGTTGTGCAATATACATCGTCTTCTCCTTATTCATCGGGATTTGGGATTAGAGAT
>QMOC01000100.1 GCA_003648085.1 Chloroflexota bacterium | reverse complement strand
TCGCAAACTGGTGCAGGGCCTGAAGAATTTCAATCTAGTGCTGGCGCTGGTGATGCTCGGCATGGGACTGATCTGGTTTTTCATGCCTGCCACCATCGTCCATGCGGCGGGGCTGGCTCAGGAGTCCGGTGGCGACGCGTATGCCTCCCTTGCCGCCGCCATCGCCGTCGGCCTGGGATCACTCGGCGCTGGCTACGCTGTGAGCGGTACAGGAGCAGCCGCCATTGGGGTCATCGCTGAGAAGCCGGAGGCCTTCGGTCGTGCGCTCATCTTCGTCGGCCTGGCCGAAGGTATCGCCATCTATGGGCTGCTCATCGCCTTTATGGTCCTCAGTCGCTGATGGGGGAGTATGAAACTGCTGGTTATTGGCAGCCAGGACGCTGTGTTGGGTTTTGATCTTGTCGGCGTACGCGGTCGTATCGTGACGACGGCTAAGGAACTGAATCAAGCCCTTGACGCGGCCTTGGCCGATAGGGAAGTCGGCATCGTGCTGGTGACCGAAGATGTCGCAGACCTGGCCCGCCAGCGGGTAGATATGCTCAGAGTGCGTAGCACCGTTCCACTGGTGGTGGAGATACCGGGGCCAGGGGGGCCACACCCCGACCGGCCACCGCTCAGTGAAGTGATCCGACGAACTATCGGGGTGAAGATATGAACCCAGAGCAAAGTGACATCCGGGCTCTCGAGCGCGCCATTATAGGCGACGTTAAAGAGGAGACGGATCACGTTCTGGCCGACGCTAGGGCTAGAGCCGAGGACATCCGTCGGCAGGCGGATGAACGGGCGCAGGCCGAGCGTGACAAGATCCTGCAACGGGCGCGGCTGGAGGCCGAAACGTTGCGTGGCCAGGCAGCGGCGGCAGCACAATTGGACGCTCAAACGCTGACTCTGAAGCGTCGTGAGCAGTTGCTGGAGCGTGTCTTCGCCGAGGCCCGCCGACAACTGACCTCTGCACCCCAGTGGCCGGACTACGAACAGATCGCGCGCCGTCTGGTGCGCGAAGCGGTGGAACGTTTGGAAGCCGATGAACTCCTGGTGCATGCTGACGAGAGGACACGGAGGGTGCTCAGCGATGAGGTGTTGGAGGATTTAGGGAATGAACTCGGCGTGCATTTGCGCGCCGGCGAGCCCCTCGCGCGAGGTAGCGGTGTTGTGCTGGAGACTCCCGACGGGCACCGGCGCTATGACAATACATTGGAGACCCGACTAACCCGCATGCAGGGCGGATTGCGCGCCTCCGTGTACCGTATTCTGATGGGGGAGACGCCATGAGTATACAGGTAGGCCAAGTAGTTTGGGTGAACGGCCCGGTGGTGCGTGCCCGGGGCTCGCAGCAAGTGGGCATGCTCGAAGTGGTCGAAGTCGGCGACGAGCACCTGGTAGGCGAGGTTATTGGCCTGGAGCAGGACATAATCACCATCCAGGTGTATGAGGAGACGTCGGGGTTGCGCCCTGGCGCACCCGTTTACGGCACCGGCCTACCACTTTCGGTGGAGTTGGGGCCCGGCCTGTTGCAGTCCATTTTCGACGGCATCCAGCGCCCGTTGCCCGTGCTGGAACTGCGTACCGGTGCTTTCATTGGGCGGGGCATCAAGGCCACGCCGCTCTACCGCAAACAGAGGTGGACCTTCGTCCCTCGCGTCAAGGAGGGGGACGTGGTTCAGGGCGGTGCCATCCTGGGAGTCGTGCCGGAGACCCCGCTGATCGAACACCGCGTTATGGTGCCGCCCGATATGGCGGGGAAATTGACCTGGGTGGCCCCAGAGGGGGAGTATACTATCGAAGAGCCCATCGCTCGCCTGGAGACGGAAAACGGTGAACGAGTGCTCACGATGTTCCATCGCTGGCCGGTGCGTCGCCCGCGCCCTTATCGCCGTCGCCTCCCACCCACCGAGTTGCTCGTCACGGGCCAGCGTGTGCTGGATGCTTTCTTCCCGCTGGCGAAGGGGGGCGCGGCGGCCATCCCGGGGGGCTTCGGAGCCGGGAAATGCGTCACCGGTGATACGCCCGTCCTCCTGGGCGATGGCACACTGAGGTCAATTGCAGACCTGTTCGCGGATTACCAAGATCGGGGCGAGAAAATCACGCAAGGTGTGGAATCCTATACACGCCTGGACGACCCCTTTACCCTCTTCTCGTTCGAGAATGGCGCTCTGATGTGCCGGAACGCCAGTGTGGTTTACAAAGGGAAGGCGGACCAGGTCATTCACATAACAACACGCAGCGGCCGGCAGGCGAAAGTGACGCCGGTACACAAACTGCTCGTCGTGACGCCGGAGTTGGAGATCAGGGAGGTGGAGGCTCGTTCCCTCAAGGAAGGCGACTACCTGGTCGCCCCGCGTAGGATTCATGTGGATGGTCAGGTGCAGACGTTGAGCCCGTTTGGCCTGTTCGATGAGGCGCGGGTTTGCGACCCGGCCGTGTTGCAGAGCATCCCACACCTGCTGGACAAACTGGCAGCCGCCCACGGGGGCACACTGAAGAGCCTGGTGGATGTGTTGGCCACCAAGTATCATCTACTGGTCGAATATCACGCCATGCGAAATCGCCCCCCGCTTTCGTTCGTGCAGCGGTTGATGGCAGCCACGGGCTGCAATTTGACGGTGAAATGGCTTAAGGGAGAACGACGAGGTGCTGCGACGCGCATTCCTAGCGAAGTGAGCCCTGAGTTTGCTGAATTTCTGGGGCTGTTGCTGGCCGATGGTCACTTGAATCCACGCACAGTCATGTTTTACAATACAGACGAATCCCTGCTGGCCCGTTTTGAGCGATTGGGGCGGCAGCTGTTTGGGTTAGAACCTCGACGATACATTGCCAACACTGTGCCAGCAACCCGATTCAGCAGCACGATTTTAGTCAAGTTGTTGGTCCACCTGGGGATACCGGAGTCAGGGCATCGCAAATCCCGCACCTGCTCCATCCCGACAGTGATCCTCAAATCGCCAGAGGAGGTCATTGCCCGCTTCCTCGGCGCTTACTTCTCGTGCGATGGGAGCACGAGCAGTGATGGGAAAGAGTTGGAAATTGCAACGGCCAGCCAGTCCATGGCCATCGGGCTTTCGTACCTGCTCCTGCGGCTGGGAATCCTACACAAACTGTCGTCAAAAACCATCGGCGGCCGCGACTACTTCCGTATCTTCATTCGAGGCAAGGAGGAGATCGGGCGCTTCTACGCCGCCTGCAAGCCGAAGGGAAACTCTCCCCATACGGGAAAGTGGGATCAAATCGCCACTTACCTGCACGACGGCAAGAGCGGTTACACGGGGGTTGATGTTGTGCCAGTCGCCCCTCAGACGCTTAAAATGGCCTACCGGGCGATGAACAGCCCGCGCTCCAAACTCGAAACACGCGGGGTCTACGTTTCCAATTATCTGTACGGTGGTGAGAGAATGTCGGCGACAGTCTTTCGACAGTTCGCCGCACGCTGTGATTCTCCACAGATACGTGCCTTCGCGCGATCTCTGGAATCCATCTTCTGCGACCCTATCACCGAAATTGAGACCATACCGGGGCCGCACGATGTGTACGATGTGACCGTGCCCGGCGCACATAACTTCGTGGGTGGGATGGGGCCTCTGATTCTGCACAACACCATCGCCCAGCACCAAATCGCCAAGTGGAGCGACGCCGATGTAGTCGTCTATGTGGGATGCGGGGAGAGAGGCAACGAGATGACCGAGGTGTTGCAGGAGTTTCCCCATCTCACCGACCCGCGTAGTGGTCGCCCGCTGATGGAGCGCACCATTCTCATCGCCAACACCTCCAATATGCCGGTCGCTGCCCGTGAAGCCAGCATCTACACCGGCATCACGCTGGCCGAGTATTACCGTGACATGGGCTACCACGTAGCGCTGATGGCCGATTCCACTTCACGCTGGGCCGAGGCGCTGCGCGAGATCTCCGGTCGCCTGGAGGAAATGCCCGCCGAGGAGGGCTATCCGGCCTACCTGGCTGCACGCTTGGCGGAGTTCTACGAGCGGGCCGGCCGCGTCATCACGCTTAACGGCACTCCTGGCTCGGTCAGCGTCATCGGCGCGGTCAGCCCGCCCGGTGGCGATTTTTCCGAGCCAGTCACGCAGCACACCAGCCGTTTCATTCGCTGCTTCTGGGCGCTGGATAAGGCGCTGGCGTCGGCCCGGCACTTCCCGGCGATCAACTGGCTCGAGAGTTACAGCGAATACACGGACGAGGTAAGCGACTGGTGGCGCGAACAGGGATATGAGGATTGGTACGCGCTGCGCGAGCAGGCGTTGGAGATTCTGCAACGCGAGGATCGCCTGCAACAAGTCGTCAAACTGGTCGGCCCGGACGCGCTGCCCGACGACCAGCGTCTGATCCTGGAGACGGCCCGTCTACTGCGGGAGGGATTTTTGCAGCAGAACGCCCTCGATGAGGTGGATTCGTATGCCAGCATCGAGAAGCAGATACGCATGCTCCGGGTCATCCTCCACTTTCACGAGCGGGCGGAGCGCATCATTGCCAAAGGTTGCCCCGTTATCGTGATTCACGATCTCCCCATCGTGAACATTCTCGTGCGGATGAAGAATACTGTGCCCAACGAGCAAGTGGAGCGAATAGACGAGATTTGGCAGAGGCTGGATGAGCAGATGGATCAGGTGGAGAAGGAGTATCGGATGTGAGAGAGGCAGAGGGGGGCTATATGGAGATGGCGGAATATGGCGGACAAGAGGTGGCGGGAGTGGCCCGCGTTGAAGGCCCCATCGTCGTCGTCGGGGGGGTCGGCAACGTCGGCTACGATGAGGTGGCCGAGATTATAGATCCCAAGGGGCGAATCCGCCGGGGACGGGTGCTGGAGGTCGGTGAGGGAGTCGCCGTTGTAGAAGTCTTCGCCGGCACCACCGGCCTGTCCATCGAGGATACGCACGTCCGCTTCTTGGGCCGGCCGATGCGCCTGCCCGTATCCACGGAGATGCTGGGCCGTGTTTTCGATGGCCTGGGGGAGCCCATTGACGGTGGGCCGGAGCCGCTGGCCGAACGCTGGGCCGATGTCAACGGCCAGCCGATCAACCCCACTGCTCGCGTCTATCCCCGCGATTACATTCAGACCGGCATCTCGGCCGTGGATGGGATGAACACACTGGTTTTGGGCCAGAAATTGCCCCTCTTCTCCGGCAGTGGTCTGCCCCACGACCAGTTGGCGGCCCAAATTGTGCGCCAAGCCACCATTCCCGGCAGCGAGGAGGAGAGTTTCGCTATCGTCTTCGCCGCCATGGGCGTCAAGCACGACGTGGCCGAGTTTTTCCGCCGATCCTTCGCTACCAGCGGCGCGCTGACCCGTGTGGCGATGTTCCTCAACCTGGCCGACGATCCGCCCATCGAACGGCTGGTGACACCGCGGGCCGCGCTGACGCTGGCCGAGTTTCTGGCCTTCGAGCGGGGTATGCACGTCCTCGTCGTCCTCACCGATATGACCAACTACTGCGAGGCACTGCGGCAGATCTCCAACATCCGGGGCGAGGTGCCCAGTCGCAAGGGCTATCCGGGCTACCTCTATAGCGACCTGGCCTCCATCTACGAACGCACAGGACGCATCGAGGGCAGTGATGGCTCCATCACCCAATTGCCCATTCTGACCATGCCCAACGACGATATCACCCACCCCGTGCCCGACCTGACCGGCTACATCACTGAGGGCCAGATCGTGCTCAGCCGGGAGTTGTTCCAGCGGGGCATTTACCCACCCATCTCCGTCCTCCCCTCCCTCTCACGGCTGATGAAGGATGGCATCGGTGAAGGGCGCACACGGGCCGACCACGCGCATTTGTCGGCGCAACTTTATGCCTCCTACGCCCACGTGCAGGACGTGCGTGCGCTGGCCTCGGTCATCGGCGAGGAGGAATTGACCACGGTTGACCAGCGTTATCTGAAGTTCGGCCAGGCTTTCGAGCGGGAGTTTATTGGACAGGGTGCGACGGAGAATCGCACCATCGAGGAGACACTGGAGGTAGGCTGGCGGGTGCTCTCGATTCTGCCTCAAGAGGAACTTACCCGCGTCACCGAGGAAGAGATTAAGGAATACTATGGGAAGCAACAGGGAGTAGGGAGTAGGGAGTAGGAGGAAATGGCACGGTTACGCATTGCCCCCACGCACAGTAACCTGCTCCGCATGCGCGAGGCGCTGGAACTGGCACGCGAGGGGTACGAGATTCTGGACAAAAAGCGGGAGGTGTTGACCACCGAACTGATGCACATGGCCCACGATGCGGCAGTACTCCAGAAACGGGTGTGGAAACTGCTCGCGGAAGCCTACCATGCGCTGGAGGTGGCGCGGCTCTCGCTGGGCCGGGAGCGCCTGGAATGGGCAGCACTCTCTGTGAACGAGACCGTTGAGGTGGAGGTGAAGCCACGCAGCGTGATGGGAGTGGTGATTCCCTCTGTTGAGGCTCATGGTGCGCCGCCGGAGATGCCCTACGGCCTCGGTGATACCACCGTCGAACTGGACGAAGCCGTCGCCTGCTTTCGCCATGTCCTGGCCGAAATCCCCATCCTCTCCGAGACGATGATGACAGTCTGGCGGCTGGCGCGGGAGTTGCAGAAGACCCAGCGGCGCGTCAACGCCCTACAATACATCTTCATCCCTCAGTATGAGGAGACGGTCGCCTTCATCGAGAGTGCACTGGAGGAGCGGGAGCGCGAGGAGACCTTCCGGCTCAAGCGCCTCAAGTCCCGGGTCGCCCGGCCGGCGATAGGTCCTCCGATGCGTGAGTACGGGCAGCCCTATCGCGACATCTCGGGCGGCAAGTCACCCATCTATCGGGATATTGGAGGTGGCAAGTCGCCTATCTACCGTGACATCGGGGGCGGCAAGCCGACGTCACGCGAATTTGGTTAGAAGAACTGGAGGCTGCTGATGGAAGCACGAAGCCCTTTCACCCACATCCTGGTTCCCACCGATGGGTCGGAGACCTCGATTGGCGCCGGTCGGCTGGCGATCCAGATAGCCGTTACGCATGGCATCCCGATCACATTCGTGTACGTGGTAGATAACGCCATTGTGGATGAGATCGCAGAGGCCACCTCAAAGACAGCGAAGATGGTGCACCAGGAACTGGAGGCTAAAGGACGGCGCTATTTGGATTATCTCTCTCGCCTGGCTCGTGATAGAGGTCTGCAGACCGATCAGGTAGTCCGGCATGGCATGCCACATGGTGAGATCGCCAACTTGGCGCGTGAGCGGAACGTAGACTTGATCGTCATCGGTCAGGTGGGCCGTCGTGGGGCACGTCGTATCCACATAGGCAGCGTAGCCGAGCGGGTGATTGACTATGCTCCATGCCCCGTCCTCGTCGTCAGGCACACTCCTGCCAGACGCTGACCGGCCAGCCAATCAGTCTGGTGCCGTATTTGTTTACTGGAGCAGCGGATGAGAAACGGATAAGCGGATAACCTTCCTTCCGCTGCACCAACCCCTGAGGCGGTAAACGAATGTGCCTTTGCGCCGGCCGGCGTGCCGGTAGCAGTGATACCCCTCCCGTTGCATCTCCCGTCGCAGCGTCGCCTGCTGGCGGGCCACATTATTGCATCCGGCATCCAGCGCCCTTCCTTGACAATGCCCAACCAGAGTGCTACAATCTCCTTGCCACCGGGCGGTGCAGATTCGACGTCGCAGTGACGATATGTTTGGTGGAGGTGAAACGATCAGCAGTAACAAATTCCAGGCCGGTGGTCTGATCCATAACGTCCACTTGGCCATGATCAGTATAATTGACATACCGTCACGCCCTGGTGTGGGCCGTATACTCTTTTCCGAACTAGGCAACCAGGGAATCAATGTGGAACTTATTGTGCATCTAGTTGATCTGGAGGAGAAGGATCAGATTGTCCTGTGCGTGGACCGGGACGATCTGGATGAGGCATTGGCGGTAGTCGAGCGTGTACGCGAGGAAGTTGGAGG
>QMOC01000099.1 GCA_003648085.1 Chloroflexota bacterium | reverse complement strand
GGGTTGGGCAGACCGGCGATGTCAGGCGGGTTGCCGCCCTCGACGCGGGTGGCCAGCACGGCCTGGTCGCGGGTGCCCTCGTAGTTGAGGGTGATGTTGCAGGCCGTGAGGAAGGGCTCAAGGATGCCCTTGAACTTGGCCTCCTCGTCACCGCTCCACACGCCGATCATCGAAACCGTGCCGCCTTCGCCTCCCATGCAGTCGAACCCCGCGGCGGGGGCTGTGGTAGGGGCTGCAGTGGGCTGCACCTCAGTTGGTGCTGCGGTGGGGGTGGGCTTGGCACAGGCTGCCAGCAGTGTGCTGCCCACCGCCAGCACCGATAACAGAATCCACCATACACGCTTAGACATTTCTCTTTCCTCCCTAGTTATTGTGAATTGTCGGATACTTGTCTGGAGCAGGGACGGGGTCGCCCCGCTCTCTCCGCGAACAGTATGTCAAGATTCTCTGTGCATCACCTCCCTTTGCGAGTTGTTGTCCTACGTGCGGGGGCTCTCATGAGCCCCGCACGATTGCCGCACGACAAGTTCGGTCTGCAGGAGTATCTCCTGCTCCTCGACCGGATCGCTGCCGATCAGTTGGGTCAGCAACGTCGCGGCCCGATAGCCCAGGTCGTAGGCCGGCAAGCGCACCGTCGTCAGCGGCGGGTCTACGTAATGTGCCAGCCGCACATCGTCGAAGCCCACCAGCGCTATATCGTGCGGGATGCGCAGACCGCGCTTCTTGATCGCCACCAATGCACCGAAGGCCACCAGGTCGCTGGCGACGAAGACGGCAGTTGGGGTCCGGGGCAGGTCGAGCAATCCCTCCATCGCTATGCAGCCGCTCTCCTCGCGGAAGTCACCGTAGCATACGAGCCTTTCGTCGAACTGGATGCCGGCCTCTTCCAGCGCCTGCCGGTAGCCGACCAGTCGGTCACGGGCGGCGGTGTACTCCAGTGGCGCGTTGGTGATCATCCCTATGCGCCGATGCCCCAATCCAATCAGATGCTCCACGGCCTGTTTCGCCGCTCCCACATTGTCCACATCCACGAAAGGTATGCCCGAACCGGGCAGTTGCCCCAGGAGCACGACCGGGAAGCCCTCGGCCTTCAGGCGCGGGAGTTCCTGGTCGTCCGAGCGAGGGCCGGAGAGGATGATGCCGTCGGTGTGCTTCTCGCGCACCAGGCCGATGTAGGCCTCGGGTGCAGTCACGTCTTCCACAGAATGGATCAGCACGCGGAAGCCGTTCTCCTGCACAGCGTCGCCCACGCCGCGCAGCACCTCAGGCAGGAAGGCATCGGCGAAGACGCGGTCGGGGCTCTGGCAGAGGACGAAACCGATGGTGTGGGTGCGGCCGCTGACGAGGGTACGGGCGGCCGCGTCGGGGTAGTAATTCAGGCGGCGGGCTACCTCGAGGATGCGCTGGCGCGTTTCGGGGCTGATGCGCACACCAGGCACATTGTTCAGTACGAGAGAGACTGTTGTGCGGGAAACGCCGGCTTCCCTGGCGATCTGGCGCTGGGTTGGGCGAGGTCTAGGCACAGGTTACCCCTTTCGCAAGGTAACACGGGTCAATAACACGTGTTATTATAACAAAAACAGGGCTCTTTGTCAATCGCGCATGTGCAAAAGGGGAGCGGAGGGCCGGCTTCAGCCGGGAAAACCCCGATAAATCGGGGCCTCCATCGGGTTATGCTACAGGTGGAGCATTGTGTCAAGTTCTCATTGTGTGTATAATTAGAAGGCAATGAGATCACTGCGTATTCTGCTGGTGGACGATCATCTGCTCTTCCGCAAGGGCCTAGCCCGGCTGCTCGACGCCCAGCCCGATTTCGAGGTCGTGGGGGAGGCGGCGGATGGCCTGGAGGCGGTCGAGCAAACGCGGCGGCTGCGTCCAGATTTGGTGCTGATGGACATCCGTATGCCCAACTGCGATGGGTTAGAGGCCACCCGCCGCATCAAGGCCCAGATGCCGGACGTGCAGGTGGTGATGCTGACCGTCTCCGACGACGAGCAAGACTTGGCGGCCGCCGTGCGATACGGGGCGGACGGGTATTTGCTTAAAGACATCCTGCCGGAGACGCTTTTCCAGCAGTTGCGGGGTCTGACAGCGGGGGAGGCTCCTATCTCGCGGGCGATGACGGGGAAACTGTTCCGCCAACTGGCGCGGCGGAGTCAACCAGCCGTGCAGCCGGTGGCTACGGCTGTGCTTTCGGCGCGCGAGTGCGAGATTCTGGCATTGGTGGTGCACGGTTATTCCAATCATGAGATTGCAGAGGAACTGGGTATCGCCCGCAACACGGTGAAGAACCATCTACGCAATATCCTCGCCAAATTGGGGGTCAGGAATCGTGCTCAGGCGGCTGCTTACGCTGTGAGCCATGGGCTGGTCTGTCTGTCCGAGCGGTCTGATTGAGCGTTCGAGGGACAGGATTCCGGTCACGGTGGCACGCTTGGCGGACGTCGCTTAAGAGTAGTACTAGTCCCACTGGGCTATTTAGACATCATATACAGCCCAATAGGGCTATAGACAAGCGGTCATGTCAGGGGTATAATTTGAACAGTTTGCTGACCGGTAGTCAGTTAATGTATCCCTGTCGCGTATTTATTCTCGCCAGCCAGCCGCTTTTTGCCCAAGGCGTTCAGAGCCTCATCTCCGGTCAACCGGGCATCGAGGTTGTCGGAGTCGCCAAGGTCGGCCCCGATGTACTCCCCCAGGTGCATGCGGCTACCCCTGATGTGGTCATCGTTGAGGCCAGAGGTGAGGAACAGGGCCGTCTGGTCGCCCAGGTGCTGGAGT
Organism: Chloroflexota bacterium; assembly: GCA_003648085.1. Lineage (GTDB taxonomy): Bacteria > Chloroflexota > Anaerolineae > B4-G1 > B4-G1 > B30-G15. The sequence continues at coordinate 5,140 of QMOC01000099.1, read as the reverse complement.
CCGTCCCCGGCGCAAGGGTCATCGGGCTGACCCTGGAAGATAACCGCATCTTTACCTACTACCAGCAGATGAAACAGGGCCGCCGTGTGGAGGACCTGTTGGAGGCGATTCGGGAGCCGTTGGATTGGCGCGGCCACCGCCCGGAGGCACTGCGGCTGTTCGTGCTGTTTCAAGGCTACTATGGTCAGCGCATCCTGGAAAATGTCCGCCGCTTTGCTCCCCAGGCCTGGACGGTGGAGGCCTGGCGCGCTCCCTCCGCTCTTCCCCTGGTGGTGGATGATCCACTGGCCTTTCTCCCTATGCACCTTCCTGCCGCTGATCTGGTGCTCTCCGTGGGGGAGAGCCCCAGCGTGGCCCAACTTCTGCCCAGCGTCGTCGAGCGTACCGGCGCCCGGGCCGTCATCGCGCCGGTAGATAACGTGGCCTGGCTACCAGGCGGGTTGGTCCGCCAACTCCGCGCCCAGTTGATGGAGATGGGTGTGGTCTCTGCTTTCCCCAAGCCATTCTGTTCCCTCACCGAGCGGAGTTACAACGTGCGCCAGCATGAGGTCTCGTTCGATGACCCCTGGGTCGCTGAGTTTGCCCAATATTTCGGCCGGCCGGTGTTTCGGATCGAATGTGACGATCAGCAGATTGTGCGGGTCGAGGTGAAGCGGGACACAGCCTGTGGATGTGCTCGGGCTGTCGCCCGTCAATTGGTCGGAGTGGAAGTGCGAGAGGCCGTCGTTCAGGCCGGGCTGTTTCACCATCACTATCCTTGCCTGGCCACGATGCGTGTGGATCCAGGGTTGGGGGAGCCTCTAATTCAGGCTTCGGGTGACCTGATGCGTCAGGCGGTGGAGGCGGAAATCGCTTCTTACCTCCCCCGTTCAGGCTATCTGGTGCCTGAGGGATGTAGCGAGACGCTTCGATGCTGAGTAAGGCGGGATGCCATCCCGTCTGCAGAATTCATGGTTGGCGTGAAGTGCTCAAGGACCAGACGAGACACACATAGTACAAGGAGGTAACTGAAATGCCCGTCAAGAGAGTATATCCTGTACCGAGCGACATCGAGATCGCTCAGTCGGCCGACCTGATCCCTATCGTCGAGGTTGCCCGGAGTGTGGGGCTCTCCGAGGACGACCTGGACCTGTACGGGAAGTGGAAGGCCAAGGTCCACCTGGACGTGCTCCAGCGGCTCAAGGAGCGGCCCAACGGCAAGTACATTGACGTGACCGCCATCACGCCCACGCCGCTGGGGGAGGGGAAAACCGTCACCACCATTGGCGTGAGCCAGGGGTTAGGTTACATCGGCAAGAGGGTTTTCACCTGCATCCGCCAGCCCTCGATGGGGCCGACCTTCGGCATCAAGGGCGGCGCGGCTGGTGGCGGCTATTCCCAGGTGGTACCGATGGAGGACTTCAACCTGCACCTCACCGGCGACATTCACGCTGTGGGCGTGGCCCACAACCTGCTGGCGGCTGCCATTGACGCCCGCATCCTTCACGAAGATCGGCTCTCCGATGAGAAACTGGCTCAGGCGTGCCCGGAGATCCCTCGTCTGAACATTGACCCATACTCGATTATGTGGAACCGAGTGGTGGACGTCTCCGACCGGGCCATCCGCAACATTATCATCGGCCTGGGGGCCAAGACGGACGGCCGGCCGCGTCAGGCCGGATACGACATCACCGTCGCCTCGGAGATTATGGCCATCCTGGCCCTCACCGACGGCTATAAGGGGCTGAGGGACCTACGGGAGCGGTTGGGACGCATCGTCTGGGGCACCGACAAGAATGGCAAACCGCTGACCGCCGAGGACCTAAAGGTGGCTGGCGCGATGACCGTCTTGATGAAGGACGCGCTGATGCCCAACCTGATGCAGACGCTGGATGGCACCCCTGCCTTCGTCCACGCTGGGCCCTTTGCCAACATCGCTCAGGGCAACTCCTCTATCATCGCTGACCAGATCGCTCTTAAACTGGTTGGAGAGGAGGGCTATGTGGTCACCGAGTCCGGCTTCGGCGCCGACTGCGGCATGGAGAAGTTTTTCAATATCAAGTGCCGCTACTCTGGGCTGATCCCCAACTGCGTCGTCATGGTCTGCTCCATCCGCGCCCTTAAGATGCACGGCGGTGGCCCCAAGGTGGTGCCCGGTCGGCCGCTGGACCCGGCCTATCAGGAAGAAAATATCGAACTACTCAAGCGAGGGTTGCCCAACCTGATCCAGCACATTGAAAACGCTCGCAAGTTTGGTGTACCGGCGGTGGTGGCTATCAACCGCTTCACCTCCGACACCGACGCTGAGATCGAGGTGGTCCGCCAGGCGGCGCTGGAGGCCGGGGCCTTCGACGCTGTTCTGAGCGAGGTCTGGGCCAAGGGCGGCGAGGGTGGCGCGGCGCTGGCCGAGGCGGTGGTCAAGGCTTGCGAGGAGCCCAGCGAATTCAAGTTCCTCTATCCGCTGGACATTCCCATCAAGGAGAAGATCGAGATCATCGCCCGCGAGATTTACCGGGCCGACGGGGTGGACTACGCGCCAGCGGCGGAGAGGAAGATCAAGATGTACACCGAGATGGGCTTCGACAACCTGCCGCTGTGCATGGCCAAGACGCACCTGTCCTTCTCCCACGACCCGAAACTCAAGGGCGCGCCGCGAGGTTGGACGCTGCCCATCCGCGACATCCGGGCCAGTGTGGGCGCGGGCTTCCTCTACCCGCTTTGCGGCACGATGCGCACGATGCCCGGCCTGCCCAGCCGACCCGCTTTCGTGGATGTGGACATTGACCTAGAGACGGGCAAAGTCATCGGGTTGTTCTAGTCAGATGTGTGAGCCTTGCGAAGGTTCTAAACCTTCGCAAGGCTCGGATTAATGGAGGTAGCGATATGGAGAAGGTGGTACTTGAAGTACCTGCCCTCTGGGCCGATCATCATGTCCTGAAGGTGCGGGACGCGTTGACCAACCTAGGGGGAGTGGAAGACGTGTACGCCAGTTCGGCCTGGAAGCAGGTCCTGGTCGCCTACGACCCGGCGAAGACCGACCGCGCGGCCATTGAGAAAGCGCTGGCTGAGGCCGGCTACCCGGTGGGCGAGGGAGGGCCGCCGATGCTGGCCCAGGCCGCCGAGAGGCGCCGCGACCTGAAGTGGGAGGTGCTGGGCGCGCGGGTGACCGAGACTAACCGGGCCGACATCGAGATGTCGGGTGAGTTCCGACGGTACTAGGGAGGATTTGGGATATGGCAAAGAAGAAGGTGCGAACACCTGAAGAGGCCAGCCGAGACGAGGCATCCGTCGCGCTTTTGGAGCGGGCGCTGCAGTTGGAGGCGGAGACCGTTTTCACGCGGGCAGACGCGCTCGCGCCCTGTCCCATCGGGTCCCAGGGGCTCTGCTGTAAGAACTGTGCCATGGGCCCCTGCCGCCTGACCGGGAAGACGGAGCGCGGGGTCTGCGGGGCGACGGTGGACACGGTAGTGGCCCGTAACTTCGCCCGCGCCGTTGCCGTGGGCGCGGCGGCCCACTCCGACCACGGTCGTGACCTGGCCTATACGCTGCTTGAAGCAGCCGAGGGGCACGCGCCCGATTACGGGGTCCGCGACCCCTTCAAGTTGAAGGAAATGGCCGACTACCTGGGTGTCAAGGCCGACGGGAAGCCGATAGAAGAGTTGGCAAAAGACGTGGCCCTGGCGGCTCTGGCCGAGTTCGGCAAGATCAAGGGTGAACTTCTCACCGTGAAGCGCGCCCCGCCGAAGCGACAGCAGATCTGGCGTGAAGCCGGAGTAGTCCCACGCAGTATAGACCGCGAAATCGTGGAGATGCTGCACCGCACCCATGTCGGCAACGACCAGGACGCCGAACATATCCTCGATCAGGCGCTGCGCTGTGCGCTGGGCGATGGCTGGGGCGGCTCGATGCTGGCCACCGACCTTTCCGACGTCCTCTTCGGCACCCCCGCCCCGGTGCTGACCGAGGCCAACCTGGGCGTGCTGAGTGAGGACAAGGTCAACATCATCGTCCACGGCCACGAGCCGACGCTCTCGGAGATGATCCTGGCAGCGGTGCAGGACCCCGAGTTGATCGAGTACGCCAAGAGCAAGGGGGCTGCCGGCATCAACCTGGCCGGCATCTGCTGCACCGCCAACGAGACGCTGATGCGGCAGGGGGTGCCCCTAGCGGGTAACTTCCTGCAGCAGGAACTGGCCATCCTCACCGGCGCGGTCGAGGCAATGGTGGTGGACATTCAGTGCATCATGCAGGGGCTGGTGCCCGTGGCCAACCAGTTTCACACCGAACTGATCACCACCTCACCCAAGGTGAAGATCACCGGGGCCACGCACATCGAGTTCGACGAAAGCCGCGCGCTGGAGATTGCCCACGAGATCGTGCGGCGGGGGATTGATCGCTTCCCCGAGCGAGGGGAGACCTTTATCCCTGAGGTACGCAGCCCAATGGTCCCTGGCTTCTCCCACGAGTACGTTGACTACGCCTTGGGCGGTATCTACCGGGGCTCCTTCCGCCCACTCAACGACGCCATTATCCAGGGCCGCATCCGGGGTGTGGTGGCCAACATCGGCTGCAACAACGCCCGCATCTGTCACGATGAACTCCACCGCTACGTGGTGACCGAGTTCATCAAGAACGACGTTCTGGTGGTGGAGACCGGCTGCGGGGCCATCGCCAGCGCCAAGCAGGGGTACATGACCCCGGAGACGGCGCTGGAGTTGGCCGGGCCTGGGTTGCGCGAGGTCTGCGAGGCGGTCGGCATCCCACCGGTGCTCCACATGGGCTCCTGTGTGGACAACTCCCGCATCCTCACCGTCCTTTCGCAGATGGCCACCGAGACCGGCCTGGGCGAGGACATCGCCGACATCCCGGCCGTCGGTATGGCGCCGGAGTGGATGAGCGAGAAGGCGCTCTCCATCGCCACCTACTGCGTGGCCTCCGGAGCCTACGTCATCATGGGCGGCGAGGGGCCCGTTCGTGGCAGCGAGACCGTGACCCGGCTCATCAGCGAGGGCTGGGAAAAGAAGGTCGGCGGGAAACTGGAGTTCATCCCCGACGGGGAAGAGATCGTCCGACGGGCGCTGGAGCACATAGACAAGAAACGGGCTGCGTTGGGCCTGGCGGAGTACGATCCTTCCAAGTGGGGCAAGAGCGGCGACTGGCG
>QMOC01000098.1 GCA_003648085.1 Chloroflexota bacterium | reverse complement strand
TTGCAGGACTTCTCGACGGAGGAGGAGACGCTGCTGGATGAGGTGTTGGAGCGGGCCGTGGCCGCCATCGAGACCTGGCTGACGGAGGGGATCGAGGCGGCGATGGGGAGGTATAGTCGGGGTCTGCCCACCGGGGCGTGAGGCGTCAAGCCGGCAGATGATACCTGACAGTACGAGTTACGGCAGCCTTAGCACAGCGTATGCGTTATCGAATTCCTCCCAGGCCAGTTCGAACTCCAGGTGTGAGATGGACTGGGGGGCTGCCTCAAAAAATGGATCGTTGAGGTACACACGCTCGGCGTCCCATCCTACCACAACCACGGCGTGGCGTGAGGCTTCAGGCCAGTAACTCAGATTGGCTGTATTCACAAAGGCGATACAGGGAATGCCTTGTGCGATGTAGCGAGCGAGGTCGTCCAACGTCCCCGTGCCGTAGTAGACAGATATGCCCAGAACGGATAGATGCCTGACGTTCGATGCTTGCCCACCAATGTCCGGCTCGATGTCTAACAGGCCTGTCAAGCGCTCATAGTCTATGGGCTTCTCCAGGTAGTCCAGGACCATTGCAACACAGGCGACCAGGCAGTCCGCCTTATGACGCTGCGTGCGATGTGGAACGGGCAGCCAGTGCGTGGGCATTGTGTGTGAGTTCCTCGACGAGTGTGGAGGTGGTCATCAGATCGCCGGTTTCGGCATCTACGTCAATAAATCCAACCGTGCCTACCGTGCCCTGGGTGGGATAGGTCAGAACTACCGGCACACGCCAGTACAGCCGATCCGTCTTCACCAGCGCGGGTTGCTCGCCTCCCATCAGGTAACTGATCTCGTCGAGCACGAAACGACTGACTTTGCGTCTGGCAGCAGCGGCGGAGATCAATACACGGGGCGGTAGCACATGCAGGTTCACCGTCTCCCGTTCGTGCAGGTGTACGTCCTGGAGCGGGCGTAGGACGCCGTGCTCGTATACGGCTGTAATAATTTTGTCCATACTCAACCCCCTGGGATATGATAACACATATTGTGTACCAAGTCAACAGCACGGGTGAGAGGCCGATGCGAAGGGGATTGTAAAGCGTGAACGTCTCGGGACTTCTGGCATCATTTGAAGTGCTTGAGCCCTACCGTGCCCTGCGGGAGGACCTGCGGAGTGGCGAGATGCCGCCTCCGCTGGGCTTGCTGCGTGCCGCCCGTCCTGCCTTCCTGGCCGCGCTCGCCCGCGACCTGCAACGCCCGATACTGGTCATCGCCGGCTCGGTAGAGCGCGCCAAAGCGCTGGTTCACTCCCTACGCGATTGGTCTCCCGACCCAGAGCACATTTTGCATTTCCCCGAACCGCTGGTTCTCTTCTACGAGCGCGCCCCCTGGACCGACGAGGTTATCGTGGGCCGCCTCCGTACCCTCTGGGCGCTATATGCCTGCCATCTCTCCTCATCCCCCCTCAAGGGGGGTGAAGGGGGGATAATCGTCGTCGCCTCGGCCCGCGCGCTGATGCAGCGCACGCTGCCACTGCGCCAGTTCCGCCTCTCCGTGCGCGAGTTCCACGTGGGCCAGACGCTCGACCTGGAGCGGACTGTCGGGCGTTGGGCCGGGCTGGGCTACGAGCCGGTCAGCGTCGTCGAAGCCCCTGGCCAGTTCGGCCACCGGGGCGGCATCCTCGACATCTTCCCGCCGGCTGACCCCCTGCCCGTGCGCATAGAACTCTTCGGCAGCCGGATTGAAAGCCTGCGTCGCTTCGACCCGGCTACCCAGCGATCGCGGGAGCGGGTGGAGAGTGTCACTATCACCCCGGCCCGCGAAGCGCTCCCTCGCCACGGCCCGCGTATCGCTGGCCACATCGCCGCACAGTTGACCCGTGATCTGCCGGCCGATGTGCGCGCCGAACTGGACGCCCACTACCGTGCCCTGGCGGCCGCTACGCCGTTCCCCGGCCTCGAGTTCTACCTGCCTTACTTCTACACCGACTCCGCCACGCTGCTGGACTACCTGCCGTCCGAGGCGCTGCTGGTCGTGGATGACCCGCAGGAACTGGCGGACGTCTGGGCCGACCTGGAGAAGGAGGCCGTGGATCTGCGGGCCGCCGCCGAGGAGGCCGGAACACTCCCACCCGACTACCCGCTGCCCTACGTCACATGGGACGAGTGGTCGGAACTGCTGACCGACCGACCCGTCCTCACGCTGGGTCGCGGGGAGGAGGGCATGACCTCCCGGCTGGCCGATTGCTTCGTCCCCGGCCCTCACTTCGGCGGCCAACTCAAGCCTGTGCTGGAGCATATCCACACCGCGCAAAGGCAGGGTGGGCAGGTGGTCGTCGTCAGCCGACAGGCCCGCCGCCTGGCCGAACTGTGGGGCCAGGAGCACGACTATGTCCCGGCACTCGAGGAACTGCGCCAGCCACCACAAGCCTCCCTGACCTTCGTACAGGGCTCTCTTGCCGAAGGCTGGACTCTGCGTGGCATTGACCTGGGACAGCCTTTCGCTTCCCTTCATCTTCTGACGGACGCGGAGATCTTCGGCTGGCGTCGCCCGGAGCCTCGGCGTCCCGTTCATCGCCGCAGGATTGCCCCCGAGTCCTACTTCGCCGACCTCACCCCCGGCGATTTCGTCGTCCACGTCGAGTACGGCGTCGGTATCTTCCGTGGGCTGGTGACGCGGGCTCCCGAAGGGGTCGAACGCGAGTATCTGTTGGTGGAGTATGAGGGGGGTGACCGGCTCTACGTTCCCATCCACCAGGCGGATCGGCTCAGCCGCTACATCGGGGCCGGCGATCGCCTGCCGCGCCTCAACCGATTGGGCACGGCTGTATGGCAAACCGTTAAGGCGCGGGCCAAGCAGGCCGCCGAGGAGGTAGCCCGCGAACTCCTGGAACTCTACGCCGCCCGTGAACTGGTCGCCGGTCACGCCTTCAGTCCAGATACGCCCTGGCAGGCTGAACTGGAGGCCAGTTTCCCCTATTTCGAGACCGAGGATCAGCTGCGTGCCATCGCCGACGTCAAGGCCGATATGGAGAAGCCCAGGCCGATGGACCGCCTCATCTGCGGTGACGTAGGCTACGGCAAGACCGAGGTGGCACTGCGGGCGGCCTTCAAAGCGGTGATGGACGGCAAACAGGTCGCCGTCTTGGTGCCGACCACGGTCTTGGCCCAGCAGCACTACGTCACCTTCCGCCAGCGGTTGGCCCCTTTCCCGGTCGAAGTGGAGATGCTCTCCCGCTTCCGCTCCCGCGCCGAGCAAAGGAAGATTTTGGAAGGGCTCATCACCGGTCGGATAGACATCGTCATCGGCACCCACCGGTTGTTGCAGAAGGACGTCGCTTTCGCCAATCTGGGCTTGCTCATCATTGACGAAGAGCAGCGTTTCGGTGTCACACATAAAGAGCGGCTCAAGCAGATGCGCACCGAGGTGGACGTGCTGACGATGACCGCCACTCCTATCCCGCGCACTCTCTATATGTCGCTCACCGGCGTGCGCGACATCAGCACCATCGAGACCCCGCCCGAGGAGCGGCTTCCGGTCACCACCTACGTGGGCGAGTACAACGCCCAACTGGTGCGGCGCGCCATCCTGCGCGAACTGGAGCGGGGTGGGCAGATCTTCTACGTCCACAACCGCGTGCAGACGATTGAGACGGTGCGCCACCGGCTGGAGCGGCTGGTGCCGGAGGCGACCTTTGCCATAGCCCACGGTCAGATGCGGGAGGCCGACCTGGAGCGGGTGATGCTGCGCTTCGTCGCTGGGGAGATTGACGTGCTGGTATGCACTAGTATCATCGAAAGCGGCCTCGACATTCCTAACGCCAACACGCTCATCGTCGAGCGGGCCGAGCGCTTTGGACTGGCGCAACTATATCAGTTGCGGGGGCGCGTGGGCCGGGGCGCACAGCGGGCCTATGCCTACTTCTTCCACGACCGGTTGACCCGCCTCACACTCGAGGCGCGTCAGCGGTTGGAGACCATCCGCGAGGCGACCGAATTGGGTGCCGGGTATACCATCGCTATGCGGGACCTGGAAATTCGCGGTGCCGGCGACATCCTGGGCACCCGTCAGTCGGGTCACATCGCTGCCGTCGGCTTCGACCTCTACACCCGCCTGCTGGCGCGAGCGGTGCAGGAATTGAAGGCCCAGCGCGAGGGCAAACCTCCGCCTCCTGAGCCGCTAGGCAGTATCCGCATTGACCTGCCCATTCCGGTGTGCCTGCCCGATACTTACGTCCCCGATGTGCGGCTGCGCCTGCAGATATACCGTCGCCTGGCGGAACTGGGCTCGATGGCGCAGATTGACGAAATGGAACGGGAGTTGGCCGATCGCTTTGGGCCGCTGCCAAAGCCGGCGCAGAATCTGATGTACCAGTTGCGCTTGAAGGCGCTGGCACGCGACGCCGGCGTGGGGGCCATCGTCGCCAAGAATGGACGCCTGGTATTGCAGGCAGGTGGAACGGAGTACCGCAACCGCAAGAGGCTTCAGCGCGTCCTCGACGGGCGGGCGGTCATGGGCCGCCGCGAAATCCATCTGCCGCAGGTGCGCGACTGGCGGGAGGAGTTGGTGGCGGTGCTGAGGGAGATGGCGCGTGTGGTGGGTGCCTGATTGATGTGGTCAGGAGAGAACTACCATACAGTCTGGACAATGCCGGACTGCCTAATCTCCTCGTCTTTGGTGATCAACGGAGCCTGGTGTGCAAGGGCTTCGCATACGATCATCCGATCGTGCATTTCTGAGATAGTGGTCACGTCGGTAAGGCGACGAGCCGCGTGGAGGTCAAAGGGAAGCACTCGGTAGTTATCGGCCACAGCGATACGATCCAGAATATCGGCAACGTCAATATCGTGCCGTCTTCGCTCGACGGTGAAGACGATCTCAGCCAGCACGATGGCCGGAATCAGCAGGATGGCTTCACCGCTCTCCACCTCGGAGAAAGCCGCCTGTGCAGCCGGGGAGAGTTGTGGGAGGTCATATAAGTACCAGAGCAGGCTGTGGGTGTCCGTGACGTAGAGTTGACGGTCAAGCATTGAACAGGGCCTCGTCTATCTCGCGTGCCAACTGTTCAACTCTGTGAGCCGATTCGCGACGGATTGTGGCGACGGTAGTGGAGACCCAGTCCTCTTCCCTTTCGGCGGCGGTCAGACGGTCTTTCCAGATGCCGCGCAAGTTTATGATGTTCCGGGCTTCTTCTTGAGCGCTGGCGTGGCGGCGCTCGATCCGGAGCCTGATCCGCTCGTTCTCCCGCAGGTGGAGAGCCGTGAGGGGTTTGATCATACCGTTCTGGTAGATCGCTTCCACAGTCAGTAGATCCATAGTCTTCTCACCTCGCGGTTGATTATAGCATAGTCCGGCTGCCGGTCAACTTGGGCTCATCCCGGCTGCCGCAGGTGCGCGACTGGCGGGAGGAGTTGGTGGCGGTGCTGAAGGAGATGGCGCGTGTCGTCGGTTGACGAATAGAGGGATAGGGGGTATACTGACAGGGAACGTTTAGGAGTCCAAACTGCGTCGAAAAAGTCGCCTCCGCCACAGCCCGGGCCCGCCCGCCGGAGGCTTCACTGCGCTCAAGCCTCCGGCTCAAAAGCGAAGCCCCCTCGGGGCTGAGATGAGCCCGCAGGGCTTTGCCGGCCGAGCCCGGTGGTTCACCGCCGGGCGGACGTGCGAGAAACCGGCAACGACTTTTTGGAGATGACCGGTGCCCAGACGACGCTCTGAACACTCCCTGGAAGTAACTGCTCAGCCATCCTCAGGCAGAGCGTTGAAACATATTCTTTAGGACGCAGATGAACGCTGACAAACGCTGATTTTTTGATCTTATCTGCGAAAATCTGCGTGAATCTGCGTCCGATGCTGAGTTCGGCGGGGTGGCTGAGTAGTCATCCCTGGAATACATTGAAGCAGAGAGTGCATCATGGTGCTGATTCTGGGTGATCTCTTGGAGAGCAAGTGACATGACCCTCTTACGCGACCTTTCCCTCATCCTCCTCGCTGGCGAGGTGTTCATCATGGCCCTGGTGTCGCTGGCGTTGCTGGGCGGGGCTGTCTACGGCCTGTGGTATCTCCAACGGCACGAGAACCTGCCCAGTTGGCTCCGGTTGGCCCAGGCGTACCTGGCCTTGGGCCGGGCCTACGTCGAACTGGCGATGCGGGCTGTCGTCAGGCCGATTCTGCTGCTCTATTCTATCCTGGCGACGGTTCGGGGCTGGCTTGGTGCGATCATTAAACAGGGAGGTGGTAGATGAACTTACGAACACGGGTTATGATTATCGGCGGCGTCGTGGGGGCACTGCTGGGCGTTGGCGCTGCTTACCTGTACTTGCGCTCGGCCCCCATCGAGGTGGACGAGGAGGGCCGAGAGCGGCTGCCCGCCGTGCCGCCCGGCAAGGCCATTGCAGTCAGCCTGGGTGTGCTGACTGTGCTCAAGCAGATCACCGGTTTGGGACAGCACGAGGAAAAAGGGCGGGGCCGTAGACGGAAGAGATAGCGGCTGCCCCCGAAAATCCGTTGATGTCCTGCAATCTGTGTCATAGGAGGGAGACCAATGGCATTCAAATTCCCGTCTGACGAGTGGATCAAGGAACTGAGCCGCCAACTCAACGCCAGCGAGACCTACGAGAAGTCGGCCAAGGACTGGGAGGGTGACTTCATCTTCGTCGTCGAGCCCGACGACGCCTACCCTCAGACCGCGTATCTGTACCTCGACCTCTATCACGGCAAGAGCCCCAGCGCGAAGCAACTGAGCGGCCCCGACGAAAAGCAGGCTGCCTATACCCTTTCGGCCCCCTTCGGCACCTGGCGCCAGGTCATCGAAGGCAAACTGGACCCCATCCAGGGTATGATGACGCGCAAATTGAAGTTGAAGGGCAACATGATGAAGGTCATGCGCTACCCCAAGGCGGCGAAGGAGATCGTCGCCTGCTGCGCGCTCGTCCCCACAGAGTGGTGAATTGGTACATTGGGAAACTGGTAGATTGGGGGAAACTGGTAGATTGGCGGCGGGGACTAATTACCAATCTACCAATCTACCAATGTACCGACAAGGAGGCAACGACATGTGGTACTTCGTCTCTCCCCAGATCATCTTCGGCGAGGGGGCGCTGGACGCCCTCGACGAGTTGGAGGGCCGGCGTGCTCTCATCGTCACCGACGGTACGCTGGTCCAACTGGGCCTGGTGGAGCGGGTGAAGGCTCATCTGGATACGGCGGGCATCGAGGTGCACGTCTTCGACGCGGTGGAGCCTGACCCCAGCGTGCAGACGGTGCTGAAAGGGACGGAGGTGGCACGGGAGGTCGAGCCGGACTGGATCATCGGCCTGGGGGGAGGCTCGCCGATGGACGCGGCCAAGGCCATCTGGATACTCTACGAGCGCCCCGACCTCCATCCGGCCGAGATCAATCCTTTCATCCATTTAGGTCTGCGTCAAAAGGCCCGCCTGATCACCATCCCCACCACCAGCGGCACCGGGGCTGAGGTCACGTGGGCCATCGTGCTGACCGACACGGAGGAGCAGCGCAAGATGGGGCTGGGCAACCGCGAGAACGTCGCCGACATCGCTATCCTGGATCCGGTGATGGCGGCAGGGATGCCGCCCCAACTGACCGCCGATACGGGCCTTGATGCGCTGACCCACGCCGTCGAGGGCTATACCTGCGCCTGGCACACCGACCTGACCGACGGGCTGTGCGCGGGCGCTGCTCGCCTCATATTCCGGTATCTGCCTCGCGCCGTGGCCGATGGCTCCGATATGGAAGCCCGCGAGTTGATGCATAACGCCGCCACTTGCGCTGGCCTGGGCTTCGGTAACTCTATGGCCTCGATGGCCCACGCGATGGGGCACGTGCTCGAGGCGGTGTTTCACTTCCCCCACGTCCGCGCCGTGTCCATCTTCCTGCCCTTTACGATAGAGCTCGCCTCCCGTGAAGCGCCGGCGCTGTCCTCGGCCCGGGCCGCTATTC
>QMOC01000097.1 GCA_003648085.1 Chloroflexota bacterium | reverse complement strand
GTGCTGGCCCACCCTCGCACCCACCCTGAACCCGATCCCTTCCACCACACCGTGGACTTCTACCTGGATGGGGAGGGGTTCGACCTCAAATTGACTGACTTCCCGCGCCGGTATCCGCACGACCTGGCCTATGCCCGCGCCTATCCAGAGGATCTGGCACGCTGGCTGTATGTCCACCAGTCGAAGCAGGGGCGGTTCCACGGGGCCAATCGGCTCTTCATCGTCCTGCACGACGCGATTGAGCCCGACCGGACGTGGGAACTGCGGCGCGATTTCGAGCGGCTGGAACGGGCCATCCACGCCTTCCTTGATGAGCCGCACCTGATGCGCGTCGAGTTCACGGACCAAGAGGGGACACGCCATAGACCGACAGTTGGCGTCATCTTCTGCGTGCACGAATGATGGGACATGATACGCCAAAATGCTACGTTGTGATTCGCCTGGGGAGGGCCTGAGATGTTGAAGGATGAGCAGGGGGAAGAACAAGTCTTTCGCACCGGCGAGGCTCATCGGCTGCTGGAGGCCGAGGGAGAGGGCTTGACCGACGACGAGCGGGCGTTGCTGCTGGCGCTGGTCAGCGTGGACGCCGAGGCTGCGGGAGGCCTTGACGAGGAGACACGCGCCGCGTTGGATAAACTGAAGACACAGATAGAAGGCTACGACGTGGAGGAACTGGCGCAGGCGGTGAAGCACCTGGTCAGGGCCAAACCCCGCAAGGGCCGGAAACTGGAGTGGCCGGAACTACAGCGGAAGCGACGCAAACGATCGGAGACGCGCTGACCAGGGGTCGAGCGAGGGGTCTCCAAATGCTCTCGAGAGCGTCAAGGCCGCTTGCCTTTGTTACCGGTTCAGTTATAATATGCTTACCATACCTGGTGGGTGACCGGTTTCCCGCCTGAGCGGAAGGAGGTGAGTACATAGCAGTTGCTTTTAACGTATCCCTGGTGAATGACAAATCAAATTTTACATGAGGAGGAGGACCGAAATGCGTAAGTTTCTATTGGCAAGCATAAGTCTGCTGACAGTTGTGACATTGCTGGCAGCCTGCGGCCCCAAGCCGACCGAGGCACCCACGGAGGCCCCGGCCGAACTCAGCGTGGAGGATTGCCCTAAGCCCGAGGTCTTCTGCGTGGGCCTGGTGACCGATGTGGGCAAGATTGACGACAAGTCGTTCAACCAGTCCACGTGGGAAGGCGTGAAAAAGGCCGAAGCGGAACTGGGAGCCCTTGTCCAGTACATCGAGACGACCGACTCGAAGGACTACGCCAAGAACATCGCCCAATTCGCCGACGCCGGCTTCGACGTGATCGTGACCGTGGGCTTCGCGCTGGGTGAGGCGACTCAGGAGGCTGGTCGGCAGTATCCCGACGTCAAGTTCATCGGTGTGGACCAGTTCCAGGCTCCCGGCTCTGAAGTGCCAAATGTGGTCGGCCTGATCTTCCCTGAGGATCAGTCTGGTTTTCTGGCTGGTGCGCTGGCAGCACTGATGAGCGAGAGCGGCAAGGTCGGTGCTGTGTTGGGCACCGATGCCGTGCCGCCGGTGTGGCGCTTCGGTGAGGGCTACCGCGCCGGAGCCCATTACATCAATCCCGACATCGAGGTGACGACCGTTTACCACAATGACGTGGGCTTCGACAAGACCTTCACCGACCCGGAGTGGGGCAAGACCACCGCCCTCTCGATGATTGATAAGGGCGTGGACGTCATCTTCGGCGCAGGCGGCAAGACCGGTAACGGGGCCCTGCTTGGCTGCGCCGAAAGAGGTGTGATGGCCATCGGCGTGGACGACGATCAGTACTATACCGTGCCTGAGGCGCAGAAAGTGTTGCTGACCAGTGCGATGAAATTGCTCACCCCCGGCACCTTTGAACTGATCAAGATGGCCAAGGAAGGCAACTTCCCAGGGGGTGGCAACTATGTGGGTGCGGTGGGGCTGGCTCCCTATCACGAATTCGAGGACAAGATCCCAGCCGAGGTCAAGGCCAAGATTGAGGAGATTGACCAGGCCCTCAAGGACGGGACGTTAGAGACAGGCGTACCGCCGGCCAAGCCGGAGTAAGGAACGAACCTCAGAGGTGAAAGGGGAAAGAGAGTGTCTCTCTTTCCCCTTTCCACCACCATCGCGAAGGCTGCAAATAGCCCTGGTTTGGCCCAGAAAACCGACGGCACCGACTTTAGGGTTTCCCCCACTCAACCCCGCGCAGCCTGGGGCTGACCGCATAAGCCGCGTACTTTGTCAGCGCGCATAACCGTTGGGCCAGGTAGGCCAAGATGACATCTCATCCTCTCATCCGTCCCAAAGCCTGCGCGCCAATCGAACTTTCGCGTGGGGTCCTCTGAAATGAAGGCGGAGTCAATTATGAGCATATCAGCAGATGAAAGCGTCCCCACAACCAAAGCCAAAGTCTTGAAAACGCTGAAGTCGGCCATCAATGCAGTTCTGATACCGCTGCTGGCGGTATTCACGGCGTTGGTGATAGGCGCACTGATCATCAAGGCTGCCGGTGGCGGGCCCTTGGATGCCTACAAGGGGCTCTTCCAAGGCGCGCTGGGGTCTCTCAAGGCATTGAGCGAAACTACAGTGTGGGCCACACCTTACATCTTCGCCGGTCTAGCAGTGGCCCTCGCGTTCAAGGGCGGACTGTTCAACATCGGCGCAGAGGGGCAACTGGCGTTGGGCGCAGTAGCAGCGGCCTGGGTAGGCTATGCGCTGCCGGACGTGCTGGGCGTGACGTTGCCAGCCGTCATCCATGTCCCCCTGGCTGTGGGCGCGGGGATGCTGGCCGGCGCTATATGGGGAGCCATCCCCGGCTGGCTCAAGGCACGCACGGGCGGGCACGAGGTCATCAACACCATTATGATGAACTACATCGCCCTGAACATGACCAGTTTTCTTCTCAATGGGCCGATGAAAGATCCCAACCCGCTCAACGTTGTGGCCCGTACGCCCGGAATCGCCGAAAGTGCGCGTATCCCGCCCGTGTTCCCCGGCCTTCGTTTTCACTGGGGTTTTATCCTGGCACTGCTGGTGACGGGCATCGTCTGGTGGGTTCTGTGGAAGACCACGCTGGGATTCGAGATTCGCACTGTGGGAGCCAACCCCGACGCAGCCCGTTATGCCGGCGTGAGCGTATCTCGCACCATCGTGGTCACGATGACGCTATCGGGTCTGCTGGCCGGATTGGCCGGGGCGATTGAGGTGACCGCGCTCAACTACCGGCACGAACTGGGCTTCTCTGTTGGTTATGGGTTCGACGCCATTGCGATTGCGCTCCTGGGCAAGGTCCATCCCCTGGGCGTGGTGTTGGCTGCGCTGCTATTCGGCGCTATGCGCAACGGTGCAACCCGCATGCAGTTCCTGACCCAGATCCCGGTGGACGTCATCTCGGTCATTCAGGCACTCATCCTGCTCTTCGTCGCGGCCGACGCAATTATCCGATGGATCTACCGCATCCGTGCTCGCGAGGAGCGGGTGGTGCTCACGCGAGGCTGGGGCGGCTGAGGAGGTTTACATGGATTGGCGACGCTTCGGATTCATCGCTCTGATCATCCTAGTCCTCATCGGCGTGGTCGTGATGGTCGGTGCAACACAGGTCTCTCCGACCGTCATCGTGGTGAGCATGCTGGCGACCACCATCTCAGTGGCCACACCGCTGACCTTGGGAGCGTTGTCGGGTATTTACTGCGAGCGCGCCGGCGTGGTCAATATCGGCATTGAGGGAATGATGCTTGCATCGGCCTTCTTCGGCTGGTTTGGCGCCATCTATCTCAACACGATCCTGAAAGTAGCACCTATGCCCAGCCTGCTCCTCGGCGTAGTGGCCGCCATTCTCACCGGCGGATTGCTGGGACTGCTACACGCTGTCCTCTCCGTGACGTACAAGGTGGACCAGATCATCGGCGGGACGGTCATCAACATCCTGGCCATCGGCATCACCGGTTTCCTGAACCGACAGTTGTTCTTCGAGAAGGGAAGCATCTTCGGAGGGGAGGTGCCTCACGCGCCCGGCGTACTGCCGCGCTTCCACATCCCGCTGCTGGCCGACCTACCCCTTGTGGGGCGCGTCTTCGAGCAGCAGCCGATTGCGGTGAGCGCGGTTGTGCTGGTACTGGTCACCCACTTCGTCCTGTTCTACACGCGCTGGGGGCTGCGCACGCGGGCGGTCGGCGAGCATCCACGCGCTGCTGACACGGTAGGCATCAACGTGGCGCGCATGCGTTACGCCAACGTGATCATCGGTGGGTTGATCGCCGGCCTCGCCGGAGCGTACTTCACGTTGGAGTCGGTGCCCTCCTTCGAGCCGCTTATGACCAATGGACGCGGCTTCATCTCGCTGGCGGCCATGATCTTCGGCAACTGGTCGCCCTTCGGCGCGTGGGCATCCGCGCTCGTCTTCGGCGCTGCTCAGGCACTCCAGATCAACCTGCAATTCTTCCGCGAACAGATCCCACCTCAGTGGGCTTTCCTGCAGCAAGCCTATATCGTCGGCCTGGTGCCCTATTTGCTGACGATGGTCATTTTGACAGGCATCATCGGCAAGACCACCCCGCCCGCAGCAGACGGGCAGCCTTACGAGAAATGACAAATGACGAATGACCAAATGACACACGAGATGAGCCTGGTCCTTCAAACGAAAGGCATCACCAAACGCTTCCCCGGCGTCCTGGCCAATGACCACGTAGATTTCGACCTGTACAAGGGGGAGATTCACGCCCTGCTGGGCGAAAACGGCGCAGGTAAGACCACGTTGATGAATATTATTTATGGCCTGTACCGGCCAGACGCGGGCGCGATCTTCCTCGACGGCAGACCGGTGGACATTCGCAGTTCCAAAGATGCGATCGCGCACGGCATCGGCATGGTGCACCAACATTTCATGCTCATCCCCGTATTCACCGTGGCCGAAAACATTATGCTCGGCAGCGAGACGGTGCGCGGGCTGATGCTCGATCAGCGCAGCGTGGCGGCGCGGGTGCGCGAACTATCGCATCAGTATGGGTTGGACGTGGACCCTGATGCTTATGTAAGAGATTTACCCGTCGGCGTGCAGCAGCGCGTAGAGATTGTCAAGGCACTCTACCGTGAAGCAGATATTCTTATTCTCGATGAACCGACGGCCGTGCTCACGCCGCAGGAGGTCGAGGACCTGTTCAAGGTCATCCGCGCACTGGCCGACCGGGGCAAGTCGGTCATCTTTATCACCCACAAACTCAAGGAAGTGTTTGCCGTGGCCGACCGCATTACCGTGATGCGAGACGGGCGGGTCGTCGGCACGGTCAGGCCCCAGGAGACGAACGAGGCCCAACTGGCGGCGATGATGGTGGGGCGCGAAGTCATCCTGAAAGTCGAAAAAGGCCCCGCCCACCCCGGCGAAGAAGTGTTGCGGGTGGAGAACCTGCACGTGTTCGACGACCGGGGAGTAGAGACTGTGCGTGGTGTATCCTTCTTCGTGCGGGCAGGTGAAGTGCTGGGCATCGCCGGTGTGCAGGGCAATGGCCAGACTGAACTGGTTGAGGCGCTCACCGGCCTGCGCCAGCCTCACAGCGGCAAGGTAGTGATGCTGGAGCATGATGTGACTGGCAAATCGCCCCGCTCGATCATCGAAACCGGCATGGCTCACATCCCCGAAGATCGCCAGCGATACGGATTGGTATTGCCATTTCCGGTCACCGACAATCTGGTATTGTGCACCTATTACCTGCCGCCCTTTGCCAGGAGCGGCATGCTCAACCACGAGGCCATAGATGAGAACAGCCGTGAGTTGGTGCGTAAATTCGACGTACGCACGCCCAGCCCCTACGTGCCGGTGTCCAAATTGTCAGGGGGCAACCAGCAGAAGGTTATCGTCGCCCGTGAACTCTCACGTCCAATCAAACTGCTCATCGCCAATCAACCGACGCGCGGATTGGACGTGGGTTCCATCGAGTACATCCATAAAGTGATTGTGCGTATGCGCGATGCCGGGTGCGGTGTACTTCTGGTTTCGGCTGAACTAGATGAGATCATGGCCCTCTCGGACCGTATCGCAGTAATGTACAAGGGTCAGATTATGGATACTCTGTCGGCTGACGAGGCT
This sequence comes from Chloroflexota bacterium, assembly GCA_003648085.1. GTDB lineage: Bacteria > Chloroflexota > Anaerolineae > B4-G1 > B4-G1 > B30-G15. The sequence goes on along the minus strand of QMOC01000097.1, from coordinate 1,861 downwards.
ACCAGGGAGCAATTAGGGCTGCTGATGGCCGGCGTGAAAGAGGAGCAAGACGCGATTGCGGGCCAATAGGCCCCACCCTCTTGTGGCACCCCTCAATAGGCGAGAGCCTGGAGCATATGGCGACCGAGCGTGGGTAACGTGTATCGCGCCGGGCCAACTTGCTGCAACTCCACAATTGTGCTACAATAACAACACGCGGCTTATGCTCACAGTTTGATGGGCAAATCCGCGTCTTCCGATTTAAGTCCGGCCCGCTAGCTCAATATGGCAGAGCAGGGGACTCTTAATCCCTTGGTTACAGGTTCGAGTCCTGTGCGGGTCACCTGTGGACAGTTCAAATCTGCCCGTCGCCATTAGGGGGTTCACAGAGGAGGTCGAAAAGAGCGGACGAAGGAGGTTGGATTTGTCCATCCCGATCTTGAGGTGACGTTCGGCAGGATAGACAGGCCACAGACTGATCTGTCCGGTGCCCCGGGGCGGCTTTGCTTCACCTGATGAAAATCAGGGAGTCGTCGGTTCAAATCCGACTCTCGGCACCTGAACCTGAAAGAAGCTGCTGTGGGCTGCGGGGCCTCCCACCCGGTAGAACGGTGGACTCTGGATCCGCTGTCCAACCCGCCCCAAACAAGAGACTTTTGCGTATCCCAGCCCCTCCCCTGCGAGCGGGAACTGTGGAAAGGAAAACAGATAGACATATGCTGTACGAGGACGGGCGCTGGCGGCTGGGCCACCGCTACGACACGTATTACTACGTCCCCTCAGACCAGATCGACCCGCAGGCCATGGTCAGCCTGGTCCTGCGTGCTCAGAACGGTAGCGGAGTCGCTGGTGAACCGCTGTGGGGAGCGGTGGCAATGGGTGACCTGGAAACATTCATCCCTCTCGAAGACGCAGCGAAGAAATACGATCTGCACATACACCTACTGACTGATCTAGTGGAAAGGGGCAAGATTAAGGCCGTGCGGATCAACCGCAGAATCGCTGTAGCTGAAGAGGAAGTGTTCAACTTGGTCAAGGAAATGACCGGGGATGGAAGGAAATACGCGGCACTAGAGGGCAAGCCCATTCGCGTGACCAAGGCAGCAAGAAAGTATCAGATGTCACACGCGACGTTGTCAAAGTGGGCTAAGCGTGGTTACATCCGTGTGATAGAACAAGGACCAAAACTGCTATTGCTAAACGAAGCCGACGTTGCCAGGGCCAGAGATCTGGCAGAGCGACTGGAGATGAAAGGGGGGCGAGGAGTGATTAAAGGACCAGTTTACTCAGTTTAGATTTTCCGCTACGTTAGTACTTGATAACCATAGCGAAATATGTTATACTGTACTCCGAGGCAACTTAGCCTCGGAGTTTCGTTTTTTGCAGGATTCCACCATCATGCCCGATTCAGACCCGCCGGACGGCAAACTACGCTGCAGCCAGTGTCACAGAGACATTTTCGCCATCCGGCAAGAGAATGGCCTGGAGGTGAAATACAACAACCGCTGGATGATGATATTGAACGACACCGCCGGGACAATTCTCTTCCGCTGTCGCTTCTGCAAAAGCGTAACGGCCTATTATCTCAATAACAGCACTGTTACTGAGACGCACGTTCCAACGTAGAGCCGCGAGACGGCCCCCCGGTTTTCCGGTTTCTTGGAGGCCCCCCTGCCCCGAGCCCCCAGAGGGCCAGTGGCAATTGTTAGCGACCAAGAGGCCCTGAAGGTCATTCAGGGCCTCTTCTTGTTTATTGAAATGGACACGACGTCAAGCCTACCTCCACAGTTACAGCAAGCGGTGCAGGCCGAAGCCGAAGCCCACGGCTTCGACGAGGCTGCCACGCGCTGGCTGGCGCTCCTGCTTTAGAATGACTCCACCC
>QMOC01000096.1 GCA_003648085.1 Chloroflexota bacterium | reverse complement strand
CGTCTTGTCTCCGGCTCGCTCCTGATAGGCCGAACGTCTCCTCTAACTCCAGGGTGATAGGAAGTGCGAAGGAGTCCAGACAGCGGACACACTCTAGCCATACTTGTGTTTCCACGGTGCCTTGAACAAGCAGACCACCTTGAACCCGAATTACCCGGACAGTTCCGCGAAGAAAATCCACCTCCAAATCGGTCAGGCTTTGCGGTCCTATGTCCACGTTCAAGGTGAGCGACGTACCAAGCCGGGCCTGGGTGAGAGCAGAAACATCGAAACGAATCATTTGCAAATTCTCTCGTGGATCGAGTGTTGCGTCCGGCCTGGTGAGGCTATCAGTGGCTTATAAGGTGCGCATATTATAACACAATTATCCCCTGCCGTCAAGATTTTGCCTTATAAGTATACATAAAATGGTCTGGGCAAGGTCTGAAGAATTACACCTGGCGATATCTCAGCAGTTGTCAAAACAACCGATTTGTGCTAAGGTTGCACGGGAGGCGCGTATCGTTATGAAACTTCTCATCGCCACCCGTAATCCGGGCAAAATGCGCGAGTTCAGGGCCCTCCTCACGCCCCTGAAGGCCAGGCTGTGTTTCCTGCCCGAACTTGGTCTACAGCAGGTAGAGGTCCTTGAGGACGGCACTACCTATGCCGATAACGCCCGGCAAAAAGCCCTGGCCTACATGCATGCTTCTGGGCTGCTCACCTTGGCCGACGATTCAGGGCTCGAGGTGGACAGATTGGGCGGCGCTCCCGGTATTCATTCTGCCCGCTATACTGTGGGACACGACGCCGATCGAGTAAGGGCACTGCTGGCGCAGTTGCGCGATGTACCCTGGGAACAGCGCACGGCCCGGTTCCGCTGCGTGGTTGCCATTGCCACACCCACTGGGAAACTCTATAGCACCCAGGGAGTGTGCGAGGGTCTGATCGCTTTTGAGCCGGCGGGGCAGGGCGGCTTCGGCTACGATCCAATCTTCTACCTGCCTGAGTATGGCTGCACGATGGCTCAACTACCCCAGGCGGAGAAGAACCGCATCAGTCACCGTGCCCGGGCCGTCGAGGCAGCGCTGCCTATACTCCGCCGTCTGCTGGCGCAAGTGACACCCACCCGTCACTAGGCGCGGATAGGCAGGTAAAGCCGCGAGCGTATCACGCCGGGGACGAGTTGCCATCTCATTCCTTTGGTGGTATAATGACTTTATGAGGCTAGCGACAATCGTTGCAGAACCTCGGACTGAATTCAATGAATGAATCGTCACTCCCGACCCCTATCGAGAGGGAGCGCGATACGATAACCAACGCCCCCACCCGTTCATGCCCCATCCTCCTGCGTTTCGTGGCCTGGTGCATGACCGCAGTTTGGCGCACTTGTGTGGACTGGCGCACCAAACGTCCCTTCCTGACCCGGGCTACCGCCCATTTGAGCATCATCGCCCTCGCTTTGACCACTATCTTCCTCAGCGGCGTAGGGATTCCAACACCACGGGTCGCCATAGGCGGTTCCTTTAGCGCTGACGTTGCATCCTCTGTCGAGACGGATTCCTCAATGGAGTCAGAGATAGCGCCGTTGCCTACCCCGCCTCCCCCTGTCGTCTGGCCTCATCCCTCCACTGCCGATACCATTGCTCGCATGCCCGTCCCTCATACTACTGTCCCAGAGCGATTGCGTGCCCAGGTCGTTACCTACACCGTGAGAGAGGGCGATACCATCTTTGACATCGCTGCCCAATTCGGCCTGGCGCCGGAAACGGTCGTCTGGAGTAACCGTGAGGCCCTTAAAGACGCCCCCTGGCTCATTCGGCCTGGGCTCGAACTCTTCATCCTGCCGGTAGATGGCGTGTATCACACGGTTCGCGCTGGGGAGACGGTGGAGGAGATCGCAGCGGAGTATGGGGTAGAAACGGAGGCGCTGTACAACGAGTGGAACGATCTGGAAGAGGGAGAGCCACTGCGCGAGGGACAGTTGCTCGTCGTGCCTGGGGGCACGAGCGACGAAGTGGCCTGGGAACCACCACCCAGATACCCCGCTCCCGGGCCGGCCGGGTACAGTTACGGGGTTTGTAGCGGCGTCTCGGTTCAAGGTCCTGGCGCGAACGGTTGGTTCATCCTCCCCACCGGTAGCCCTCGTGTCTCAGGGTGGTACTTCCACGATCCGCGCAATCCGACGCACATCGGGCTTGACTATGCCTGTCGCCTGGGCGATCCCATCTACGCGGCTGATAACGGCGTGGTGACCATCGCGGGGTGGAGCGGTGGCTACGGCATCTTGGTCGAACTCAATCACGGCAACGGCTTCGTCACCCGTTATGGTCACTTCAGTAGCCTCACCACCGGGTGCGGGCAGGCGGTCTACCAGGGCCAGGTCATCGGTTACTGCGGCAGTACGGGCTGGTCTACCGGCCCCCATTTGCACTTCGAGATTCGATACAACGGTGTCCCACAGGATCCGATGGCCTATCAGCCCTAGCGGGATACATCTCGGCCTGGTAAAACGATGCGACTATCAGAACTCATTGCCACGTTGTTGGACGCAGTAAAAGGATATTCCCTCCGCCGCAGGTTCGAGGACGCTTTCCCCCGTGCTTTTGCCTGGCTGGCGATCGCGGTCTACCGGCTGACCGGTGATTGGCGTAGTTGGCTCCCCCTGTTCACGCGCACCAGTGCTCATCTGGCGGTCATTGCCGTAGCCATTATCGCCATCGGGTTGAGCAACGTCGAGTGGCCGGCGAAAGCCGCTTCCACTTCTCCCACCTCTGTCCTCCCTCCTCTCGCCGATAGTAGTGAAAACGAGAAGATAGCGGAAGACGTACTGACCGCGCTCAACGGGCGGAACGGTGGAATACTCCTCGGTAGCAGCAATGGAGCCATAGCCCGGCTGGCCCAACCCCACACCATCATCCCTGAGCGCCCGCGCCTGGACGTCATCACTTACACCGTCCAGGCAGGCGACACCGTCCAGGCTATTGCTAACCTTTTCGGCCTCCAACCAACCACGATTATGTGGGCCAACCCGGCTATTGAGGATGCCCCTGATTTGCTGCGCATCGGCCAGGAGGTGATTATCCTGCCGATTGACGGGGTCTACCACACAGTCGCCGAGGGCGAGACACTGGAGACGATTGCCGAAAAGTACAAGGTAGAACCCGAGGCCATTGCCACCTGCGAGTACAATCATCTGGAGCCCCCGGATTACTCAATCGAGGAGGGAATGCGGCTCATTGTGCCAGGGGGCGAGAAGCCCTATGTACCCAAAGTGGTCACCGCATACACCGGGCCCGTCCCGGAGGGGGCTCGTGGTACAGGGCGATTTCAGTGGCCCGTGCTGGGTGTGATCACGCAGGGATACTGGTACGGCCACCGGGCGATTGACATTGGGGCTCCCACAGGCAGCGCTGTCCTGGCAGCCGATGGCGGCTTTGTCAGTTTCGCGGGCTGGACCGATGTAGGTTACGGCTACCTGATCGTGATTGACCACGCCAATGGCTTTGCCACTTACTACGCCCACCTGAGCAATATCTACGTCTTCGAAGGGCAGGCGGTGAAGCGCGGGCAAGTCATCGGCGCGGTGGGCAGCACCGGCTGGTCCACCGGTCCGCATTTGCACTTCGAGGTGCGCTATTACGGCACGCAGCAAAATCCACGGGCCTATCTGCCGTGATTACTTAGTTCTCGGTGACTACTCAGCCACCCTGCCGAACTCGGAATCGGACGCAGATTCACGCAGACTTTCGCAGATAAGATCAAAAAATCAGCGTTTATCAGCGTTCATCTGCGTCCTAAAGAATATGTTTCAACGCTCTGCCTGGGGATGGCTGAGCAGTTACAGTTCTCGGTGCAAAACGGGGGCGGAGGCCCGGCTTCGGCCGGGAAAACCCCGATGAATCAGGGCTTCCGTCGAGTTTTGTACCAGAAATTACTTGGGTGTGGCTAAAATCGGTTGGGCGTCCGGCTTCAGCCGGAAAATCCCCGCTGAAGCGGGGCGTCCAGTCTTTCCTCTCACTCACTTTAGCCAGACCTAAATTACTTAGCGTATTCCTCCGCCCGTATCTCACGGATCACCGTCACCTTGATCTGCCCCGGATACTCCAGGCTCTCCTCAAGTTTGCTGGCAATATTCTTGGAGAGCCGGATGGTCGCCAGATCATCAATCTCGTCAGGCTTGACAATAATCCGAATCTCACGGCCAGCCTGGATGGCATAGCACTCCGCCACTCCCTTAAAAGATTTCGCGATTTCCTCCAGGGCGTGGATACGCTTTAGATAGAGCTCCAGACTTTCGCGGCGCGCTCCCGGCCGGGCACCGGAGATAGCGTCAGCGGCTTCGACAATGATGGCCTCAACGGAGTGTGGTTCCACTTCGTGGTGGTGGGCTTCTATGCAGTGTATCACCTCTTCCGAAACGCCGTAACGTCGGCAGATTTCGACCCCGATGCGCACATGTGTCCCTTCTGTCTCGAAATCCACCGCCTTGCCGATGTCGTGCAGTAGCCCGCCGGCACGGGCGATCTCGGCATTGGCCCCCAGTTCCTCTGCCATCATCCCTGCCAATTTGGCCGTCTCAATGGCGTGAGCGTGTTGGTTTTGCCCATAACTGGTGCGGAACTTAAGCCGTCCCAGCAGTTTGATGATCTCGGGATGCAGCCCAGGAACACCCGCTTCGTAGGCCGCCCGTTCACCTTCCTCGCGGATGATGCGTTCGACCTCTTTCCGGCTATCCGCGATGACTTTCTCAATGCGCGCAGGGTGGATACGTCCGTCTAACACCAGCCGTTCCATCGCTCGACGGGCGACCTCACGACGCACAGGGTCGAAGCAGGAAATAGTGACTGCTTCGGGTGTATCATCCACCACCACATCCACGCCTGCGGCCCTCTCGAAGGAGCGGATATTGCGACCGCTGCGGCCGATGATGCGGCCCTTCATATCATCGGAGGGCAACGGGACGGTGGAGACCGTTAACTCGGCTACCTGCTCGCTCGCCATACGTTGGATGGCGAGCGTGATGATCTTGCGGGCGCGTGCCTCAGCCTCCTCCTTGGCCTCCGCCTCCACCCGACGGATCACACGTGCCATATCCTGCCGGGCTTCTTCCTCAACGGCCTTTAGAAGTTCCTGTTTGGCTTCCTCGCGGCTCAATCCGGCCACCCGTTCCAGCATCGCCATCTGTTCTTGCCGCAGCCGCTCTATCTGGTTACGCTGCTTGTCCAGAGCACTTTGACGCTTATTGAGGGCTTGTTGCCGCTGCTCCAGTTGTTCCTGACGTTGATCCAGTTTCTCGCGCCGCCGCTGCAGACGTTCCTCCTCTCGGCGGAGGCCTGCGCGACGCCGCTCCAGCGCCTTCTCTGCTGCGTTCCTAATCTGAAGCGCTTCGTCCTTGGCAGCAAGCACGATCTCTTTGGCCTTTTTATCCGCTTTCTCCAATAGTTGTCTGGCCCGTTGTTGCTGCTTCTTGATTTGGGCTTGAACGGTATAGCGCCGGATCAGGAAACCCAGCCAGAATCCTACAGCCAACGCCAGAACCGCTACTATTATGATAATCCCCCACTCATTCATTGTCCTTATTCCTCACTTTCGTCGTCAGATAAAGCCTCGCAGCGTGTCGCCTTTAACATCTCTTCAACCAGTGGCTCAATCACTGCATAGGAGAAGCCCCTGCGTGCCAGATGCGCCCCCAGCCTGCGGCGGAAATCGTGAGGTTCAAGGTGCGCCAGCCGACGTGTCCTGGCTTCTGCCACTTTACGAGCAGCGGCCTCTTCGTCAAAGTCCGCCAGTGTGTCGGCGATGATAGAGGCGGGGACGCCTTTCTCCCACAGTTCGTGGCGCAGGGCACGCGCTCCCCGAGGATTGAATTGCAGCCGGTTTTCTACCCAATAGCGGGCAAATTCCCGGTCATTCAACAACCCAGCCCGTGTCAGGCGTTCGACCACCACCTCAATAACCTCATCTGCCACGCTTTTCTGGCGCAGATTGCGGCGCACTTCGGCTTCGCTGCGAGGGCGGTATGATAGGAAATTGAGCGCACGCTCATATGCCTGCTCAATTTCATCCTGCTTTCGCAGTCGGGCGATGTCATCATCGCTCAGCGTCTGACCGACCCGAAGACGAGCGGCCTCGATAGCGGCCAAGCCAAAGGCAAATTGGCCGTCAAGATAGACGTTGACACGATTTCTATTGCGCTTCTGAAAGCGCAGCGCCGTGATAATGCCTCCCATAATCCGCAAAGCAAAGCCGTGGCCTGGAAAGCCACGGCTTACGTTGACGCACAACCGTCAGCGTTGATCTCAGAATGGAGCCAACGACCCCTGCTGCCCGTTTAAGGGCAGGGTATAACCCTCTCAATCAGACACCAGGCACGACTGCCCGTTACAATCGCCCTGCTACGATAGGTACAAGTTCCTCTCGCTCCACTCCTAACACTTATCTTGCTCCAAGCCTATCCGCTAGACTGCTTTGCAAGCCCCATACCATGAGTGATCAACGTCTATACCTGGGCCGCCCAAACAAGTTTCGGCTTCCACTTCAAATCGGAAGAGTGCGGAAAACAGGCTTAGCAAAGCAAGTTTATACATCGGAGAAGGACCGGACTCTATCACCCGCCGCCTTCTGTGAAAGACGCCGGATTTGAGATCAACCCGTGGCTACTTCCAGCCAATGAGACGGAATAGAGCACCAGATCAGTTAATCAACCTTGCCTGCCTCCTCGATTTCTGGTGCGGCAACAGGTTCTACGGTTTCTTCTAGAGCCATCTTATTTCGGACGACGGCTTCGATCTGGTCGGCGACATCGGGGTGCTCGCGCAGGAATTGCTTGGCGTTCTCCCGCCCCTGCGCCAGGCTTTCCCCTTCATAGTAGTAGTATGAACCCCGTTTCTCTACCACCCCCAACTCCACCGCCATGTCCAGCAGGTCTCCTGCCTTGCTGATCCCCTCGTCGTACATAATGTCGAACTCCGCCACCCGAAACGGCGGCGCCACCTTGTTCTTCGTCACCCGCACCCGCGTCCGGTTTCCGATCACCTCTCCCTTGTCCTTGATGGACTGGATGCGCCGGATGTCCAGCCGCACCGAGGCGTAGAACTTCAGCGCCCGCCCCCCAGAGGTGGTCTCCGGGCTGCCGAACATCACTCCGATCTTCTCCCGCAACTGGTTGGTGAAAATCAAGGCGGTGTTGGATTGCTTGATGGCCCCACTCAACTTGCGCAGCGCCTGGCTCATCAGCCGCGCCTGGAGCCCGGGGTGGGAGTCGCCCATTTCCCCCTCAATCTCGGCGCGGGGCACCAGCGCAGCCACCGAATCCACCACGATGACGTCCACTGCGCCGGAGCGGATGAGGGTCTCGGCGATCTCCAGAGCCTGCTCACCGGTGTCGGGCTGGGAGATGAGCAGGTTATCCACATCCACGCCACATTTGCGCATATAGTCCGGGTCAATGGCATGTTCCATGTCAATGTAAGCAGCGAGGCCGCCGCGCCGCTGGGCTTCGGCGACAATGTGCTGAGCGAGGGTGGTCTTGCCAGCGCCATCCGGCCCGTAGATTTCGGTGACGCGGCCGCGAGGGACGCCGCCCACGCCGAGAGCGCGGTCAAGGGCCAGGGAGCCGGTAGGAATGACCTCGACTTGCAGATGGCTCGCCTCTCCCAGGCGCATCACGGTCCCCTCGCCAAAGCGCTTGGTCAGGTTCGCCAGCGCCGTTTCCAAGGCCTTCCGTCGTCCTTCATTAATCATTATCACATACTCCGTACCTGTGCCGCGATTGCGAAAGGGTCAATTCTCGCACTTTCCAGCCACTTTGTATAAAGTGTACACCAAACACGGCAAAAAGGCAAATGGACTTGACCTCCCATCACTGATGTGATAAAGTGGGGTTAAACTCGACGGAGGCCCCGATTTATCGGGGTTTTCCCGGCCGAAGCCGGGCCTCCAACCCTCTTTTGCACCGAGAACTAGACGAGTATGGAGGTG
>QMOC01000095.1 GCA_003648085.1 Chloroflexota bacterium | reverse complement strand
CTTCAACCACAGGGATCGTCGCCGGTGGGGCCAGCGGCTCGATCTTGTAGTTGCCGAAGGTGTAGGCCAGCGGGCCGACCAGGTGCCCCACCCCATCGCCGGTGCGGACGACGTAGGGGAGCGTCGTGCGGGCCGAACACGGGATCAGGCGCGTCCTGCACGGGCAGGAGACAGGGATGCTCATTATGGTGGACGATTGAGCCGCGATCCGGCACGACGACCGCACGACGCTCCCCTACGTCGTCCGCACCGGCGATGGGGTGGGGCACCTGGTCGGCCCGCTGGCCTACACCTTCGGCAACTACAAGATCGAGCCGCTGGCCCCACCGGCAACGATCCCTGTGGTTGAAGGGCCGATCCCGCAACTGGAGCAGCCCGGCCCCGACGAGTTCAGCGTCGCCACCTTCAACGTCGAGAACTTCTTCGACAACAAGGAGCCGCACCGGCCCAGCGATCCGCCCAAGCCCAGCCGTGCCGAATACGAGCGCAAGCGCGACCGCATCGTGGAGACCATCGTGGCGCTGGGTGCGCCGACCATCGTCGGCCTGCAGGAGGTGGAGAACATCGGCGTGCTGGAGGACGTGGCCGCCCAGCCCGAACTGGCCGGGTACGACTACCGGGCCGCGCTGATCGAGGGGCCCAGCAGCCGCGACATTGACGTCGGTTTCCTGGTGCGCGGCGACCGGGCCACGCTGGAGGGAGTGGGCCAGTACCAGGCCCCCGAGGGCCTCTTCAGCCGCCCGCCGCTGATGATCACGGCGACCCTGCACACCGCGTCGGCCGGCGATGTGACCGTCTACGCCATCGTCAACCACTTTATCTCCAAGGCCGGCGGGGAGGCGCTGACGGAGCCGCGCCGGGTGATGGAGGCGCAATGGAACGCCCACCTGGTGGACCAAATCCTCGCCGCCGACCCGAACGCTTACGTCGTCGTCCTCGGTGACCTGAACGACTACTACGATTCGGCCCCGTTGCGGGCGCTGACCGACGGCGACAGTCCCGGCGGGCAGTTGGTCAACGTCCTAGGCGCGCTGCCTCCTGAGGAGCGGTACTCCTACATCTTCCAGGGCGTCTCCCAGTTGCTCGACCACATCCTGGTGACCCCCGCGCTGGCGGCGCATCAGGTGCGCGTGAACGTGCTACACATCAACGCCGACTACCCGCCCCCCGACCCGGAGAACCCCGGCCCGCGCCACTGCTCCGACCACGACCCGGTGGTGGCGGTGTTTAGGGTGGGGGAGTAACCGAACGAGGCTCTCCTAACACGGCTGAGGAGCGAGATACAGGGGGACAGCGAGTGAGAAGACGGCAGGGCAAGCGACTGAATTGGAGAAAACCGGGGCTGGCGCTCTCTGGATTCCTGCTCTTCACCCTTGCCCTGGGGCTGATGAAAGGGGGAGCCGGAGGGTTGACGCCGCTTTTGCGGAATCACCTGGAGGTCACCAACGCCGCCGACAGCATGGGGTTCGGTTGGCTGATGGCTTACCTGGTTCTGAGCGGGTCGCCGGTGGCGGCCGCAGCGGTAGCCCTGCTGAGCGCCAGCGTGCTCTCCTACCTTCAAGCCTTCACTATGATCGCCGGTTCCCGCCTGGGCGCTTGCCTCGTTGTCCTGCTGATCGGCTGCATCTACATCCTACGGGGGCATGAGCATTGGACCGCACTCACCGCAGGCATCCTTTCCCTCTTGCTGACCGGCTCGATCCAACTAGCGGCTCTGCCAATGGGACTGCTGATCCTCGGCCGAGGCTGGCTCGATGGCCTTTCCATCCCCGCTCTAGAGGGACTGGCGGCTGGCATCAACTGGGGGTTGGAACCGCTGATCGGCCCACTCGCAGCCTTCCTACCTGGCTGGGCGCTTTTCGTGGCCGGCGTGGGACTGGTGACGCTCAGTTTTCGCCTCTTCGACCGCGCCCTCCCCCAGATGCGGCTGGAGAGAACCGATCTGGGCCAGATTCCCAGGCTGGTCTATCGTCCCGAGGTCATGTTCTTGATGGGATTGGCGATCACCCTGCTCACGATGTCCGTCTCCATCTCCGTGGGCATCCTGGTCCCTCTCTCCGCCCGTGGCTACATGCGTCGGGAGAACATCATCCCTTACATCCTAGGGGCGAATATCTCCACCCTGGCGGACACACTGATTGCAGCGGCGCTGCTGGGAGACCCCCGGGCGGTGACCGTGGTGGTGACGCACATAGTCTGCGCGGCCATCATCTCCCTGCTTCTCATCCTGCTGGCCTACCGGCCCTATGAACGGGCCATCTCGAACGCACTGGCCTGGATCGCCCGCCGTCGTAATAACTTTGCCCTCTTTCTGGGCGTCATTTTTGTCATCCCTGTGGTGCTTATCTTGCTATAACGTGAGTGGTGGCAAACAATGAAAATTCTGCTCTGCACCGATGGCTCCTCCTACACGGCCCGGGCGCTGGACCTGGGAGTACGTGTCGCGAGAAAGGCAGCAAGCGCCGTGGATATCCTGGTCGTGGCCAAACGTGACCGGGAGGAGAAGGCCCGCCAGATGGCCGAGAAGGCCGCGGCCGACCTGGAAACAGCGGGAATTCCGGTCGCTATCCACCGGCGGAGCGGCCAAATGACCGAGGAGGTAGTCCTTCAGGCGCAGGCCGCCTCATACGACCTGGTGATTATCGGCGGCCGGGAGCGGCGGGGGGTGATGCGGCTGCTGCTAGGCTCGCCAGCACTCCGCGTCACCGAGCACGTGCCGGCCTCCGTCCTGGTGGTCAAAGGCCAGGCCCGTGACCTCAAGCAGGTTCTGGTCTGTTCCTCCGGTGGCCCTACGAGTGAGCGTACCGTCCGGTTCGCCGGCCGCCTGGCCCGGGCGCTGGGGGCTTCGGTGATCCTGCTTCACGTGATGTCCCAACTGCCGCTGACCAAGAGCGCAGTCCTGGACGACCTGGAAGCATCGGCGGAGGAACTGATCCGGCGTGGCTCGCCAGAAGGGGTACACCTCGGTCGGATGCTGGACTTGCTGGCGACGGAAGGGCGGACAGGCCACGCGGTGATCCGTCGCGGCCTGGTGCGGGACGAGATCCTCGCCGAGAGCCGGGAGGGGCAGTATGACCTGATAGTGATCGGGGCTCACATCACACCCGGTCTGAACGCACGCCTGGTGGAAGACCTGAGCGCGGCCATCCTCCTGACGGCCAACCGACCGGTGCTGGTGGTGCGCTGATCATTGTGTTTTTACTCGCCCTCTCGCGCCAGGCTGGGCCGCCCGACAGCCGTGAAGGTCAGTTCCGTCCCCAGGTAAACCCGCTGCCCCCACCCTCCCGCGACCGGCGCTTCCCTGTCCCGGCGGCTCATCTGCACCTCGACCTGAGCAGCGCCGGCCTGGCGGGCCAACTCCTCCAACCGCATCGGCACCACCTCTTGGGCGTAGGCCACCGCCTGCTTCAGGGTGGGAAAATCGTGTACCCCATCGGGCAGGTGCAGGCGGAAGCGTTGGCCTGCGTCTAGCGGACGGATGATCGCCCGCAATTGCTGCACCACGCCGCCGGCCACCGCGCCCACGGCGTTGGCAACTTCGGCGTGGTGAGGGATGATCAACTCAGTACGCAGTTGCTCGGCCACGCGGGGCATGTAGGCTTCCACCGGCGCGCCGACGGCAACTATCGGCTGACGGAGCCGCAATTGGCAATCCAGGTCCGATCCGGGCACGTTCCCCAGTGCCCGCTCCAACAGCACCGCCGCCGTCGGTTCCCGCTCCCAATCGGGCAGAGTGGCTTCGTCGCCCAGCACCTTGCTGACCAGCGCCGTCGTCACCCGGTTCGACACGCCGGCGACCACCCACTCACACAGCGCTTCGGGCGAGAGGCCGGCCCGCGCGGCCAGAAGTTCCGCCCCCAGATGCGACGCTTCGGCGTTCCAATGCTTAAAACGCCCCAGGACGTGCAGAGCATCGCTGGGCGTGAAGCCGGCCCGTAGAACCAGCCGCCGTGCTTCCAGGCTCTCGATCCGCCGCGCGACGAATGGGCCGTAGTGCAGCCTTTCGACCAGCGAAAGCAACGACTGGGGACCTGCCGCCAAGCGACGCAACAAGTTTTGATCCTCGTCCGAGATGGCATAGGTCAGGCGGCGCTGCGCCAACACGAACTGCCCGGCCAGATCCTCCCGCTGTCGCCTTTCCACCTGCCGTCGCAGTTCGTTCAGGACTTGGGGATGCTCGCTGGCAAGAAGGCACAACGGCACCACGCGCCGGGGACCGATGAGCAGCCGGCCCTCCCTATCCAAACGCACGTGGCTATCGCCGCCCAACCCCACTGTGTGGACATCCACCGCTTCGACCATCGTCCGCCATTCGCCGACCTGCGCTCCTGCGGGGTTTAGTCGAGGACGGCCATCGCGCAGCACGGCGATGTCGGTCGTCGTGCCGCCCACATCCACCACCCACACGTCACGACGGCCCGCCAGATGCCACGCGCCGACCACACTGGCCGCCGGCCCCGAAAGGATCGTCTCGATAGGCCGCTGCATAGCCCACTCGGCCCGCACCAGCGAACCATCTCCCTTGACGACCATTAATGGAGCCGCGATACCCAGTCCCTGCAGGGTGTGACGAACGGTAGCGATGAGTTCCCGCAGTAGCGGTATCAACCGGGCGTTGAGGACCGCCGTCGTCGCCCGGCGCACGGCGTTGAGGCGGGTGGTCAGTTCGTGGCCACAGACGACCGGGATGCCGGCCAGTTCCTCCACCAGCGCCCGCACACGCTGCTCGTGGGCCGGATTGCGCACGCTGAAGTAACCCGATACGGCAAAAGCCTCCACCCGGTCGCGCCAGGTCAGGATGGCCTCTCGCGCCGCCGCTTCATCCAGAGGCTCGACCTCATCGCCGGCCACGTCGTGGCCGCCGCGCAGGTAGACCACGTTCCGGGTCACTAAGTCGCGCTCAAACCCGTATTGCTGTATCAACTCCGGGTCGTAGCCGATGAGCAACAGACAAACCGGGCTACCCTGTCCTTCGACGATAGCGTTGGTGGCCAGCGTGGTCGAAAGGGCCACCAGGCTTACCTCGGCGGGGGACACGGCCTGCCCGTCGAAGGCCGCTGCTACGGCCTGCCCGATGCCAAGCGATAAATCGTGACGAGTGGTCAGGGCTTTGGCGCTGGCCAGCACCGCGCCGCTGGCGTGGTCTACCAGCACCGCGTCGGTATACGTGCCCCCCGTGTCAATGCCCAAAGTAAGCGTCGGATTCAATCCTCTCGCCTCCTCCAGCAGGTCTTGGCTAAGGAGCAGTAGCGGCACACCGAGCCCACATGAGACGATTCGTAGCCTGGCCCTATGCCGATGACCAGCGAGACGGACTTGTGCGGCTCCAGCACGCAGTACTCGTTCAATCGCACGCCGATTTTATCCACCGGCAACAGCGCACACACCTCTCGCTGACCTTCCACCGGCCAGCCCACCAGCGACCCTGGGCTGAGCGCAGGACTCACGCCCCAGCCGAACTCAGCCGCTCGCTTTTCGGCCCGGTCGCGCAGTGCTTCGCCGATGGCGCCGAGGGCCAGCACCCCCACACTATCGAGCATAAAAGCCGGCAGGTCATCGGCGGCGGCGTGGAGTTCGCTCACCCGCCTCTCCAGCGCCGGCCCGATGGTGTAAACGGCCACTATTACCCGCTCCGCAGGGGCCAGAAGGTCAACCTTGGGGCCGACGGTCAGGCGTCCCTCCCCTTCCCCTTCGGAGGACGAAGCGGTGGAAAGGATCACCTCTTCGCCGACCACATCGCGCACCTCGAACTCGTCGTAGACAGCCGCCGGAGCGACGAGCATCCGGCCCAGCGCAACGGCCTCCCTCGCGGCAGCCATCAGCGCAGGCTGCACCCCTCCCCGCCGATTCGAGCGCTGCGCTCGGAGCACCTCTTCGGGTGTCAGAGAGATGGACACATCGCGCAAGATGATCATAGCCGGATCATCCCTCATCGCAGAAATCGCCCACCTGTGCTCCTTCAAGCGCCTGCATCAGATCGCCGGGCGAAAGGGCCAATCCGACGTCCGGGCGGCCTGCACTGATGATCACCGTTTCCTGCTCCAGCACTCTCTTGTCTACGTAAGCAGCAATATCCGAGCGGCGGAAACCCAACACCGAAACCGCCCCCACCTGATAGCCGGTCACTCGCTGCACGTCCCGCTCCGAGGCCAGCGCCACTTTTTTGTCCCCTAACGCCGCGCCGACTTTCTTGAGGCTGAGATGCCGGTCGCCGGGGATCACCACCAGCACAAACCGCCGATCGGAACGCTGAACGATCATCGCCTTGACCACCTGGGCTACGGGGACCCCCAGGTCTTCCGCCACACCCTCGGCGGTGTATTGCTTGTGAGCCTGCCGGCGCGGCTCATAGGGAATTCCCTTCTCTTCCAACACGCGCATGGGCATTGTCTTGGCTAGCCCCTTCCTTTTCTTCGCCATCCTACCATCCTCCCACACTTTCCTCTATCCTTGTTTCTCCGTCGAGAGAACGGCCACGCTGATCACAATCATCACCCCCCCCAGAATCTGCAGGAGGCTCAGAACGTCGCCGAAGATCAGGAAGGCCAGGACCGCAGCCAGGAACGTCTCTACGCTGACGGTGATCACCGCAGTGCTGGCCGAGAGGTAGCGCAGCCCCCAGGTGTAAAGGCAAAAGCCCCCCACGGTGGGCACCAGCGCCAGCAGCCAGAGCCAGAACCAGATGTGCCAGGGCTGTGACCAGGGAAAAGAGAGGGCGCGCAGGGGTTGGGGCAATAGTATCGTCAGCGCGGCAAACCCAAAGGCATAGGTGACCAATGTCCAGGGAGTGTAACGGTGCAGGGAGATCTTGCCAAAGATGCCGTAGGTGGCCCAGGTGATTCCGGTGCCCAGCCCCGCCAGGATACCGACCCAGTTCAGCCGAATCTGAGTTAGATCATAAGCCCGGGCCACCAACACACAGCCGACGGAAGTCAGGATAACTGAGGTCATCTTGCGCCATGTGATCGGCTCGCGCCACAACAGCCAGGATAAGACAACTGCAAAAGCGGGAGCCGTGTAATTAAAGACGTGTGCCGGGGCCACGCCGACCAGGGCCACGGCGTAAACCCACAAGATATGAAATAGCCCCACGCTAATCACACCTAACCCGATCAGGGCCGGCAAGTCCCTTCGCCTCACCCGCAGCAACTCACGACGGAACGCGGTCAGTACCAGGATCAGCACGATAAAGGTGAGGAAATCGCGCCAGAAAGCCAGGGTTAGCGGAGTGGGAGCGTAACTCAGCAAGATCTGTTTGAGCAGGACGCCGGAGGTCGCCCAGCAGGAGGCCGCGCCCAAGACCAACGGGATTCCCTTCCTCACCGAGATACCGGAGCGGCTGATAGCCGCCGACTGGGCGTCTGCGTCCGAGCCCACAGGAGCGTCGGTATGCGACATCAGACCTCTCGCACGTCCTGGATGCGTGCGTCCTCCAGACTGCTGACAATCTCCACCAGGTCCTTCCGGGGTATGTTGGTGACCTTGACCACGGAGGCCCAGGTACCTGGCTCCGACGTGGGGTAAGTCACAAAGACGGAGATGTAACCGTTCCTCTCGTCAATCGCCCTGGTCAGACGGGCCACCTCGCCGGCCCGGTCCGGCTGCAAGACGGTCAGGCGCACGCCGGGCCGCCGGGCGCCGAGCAGATTCAGCATAATGCCGAACAAGTCGCTGTCGGTGATGATCCCCACCAGATCATGGCCCTGCATGACCGGCAAGCAGCCGATCTTGTTATCGGCCATGACACGGGCGGCTTCCTCGACGGTGGTATCCGGATCAATGGTGACCACGTCCCTGACCATGATATTGTGAGCCTGAAGTTTGGCCAGGACATAGTTCACCACAAAGGGACTGAATTGACCCAGGTCCGGAGGGATGGCGTGCATCAACGTGCGCTGCGTGACCAGGCCCACCAGTTTCTTGTCTTCATCCACGATAGGCAGATGGCGGATGTCGTGCTCCTTCATCAGCG
>QMOC01000094.1 GCA_003648085.1 Chloroflexota bacterium | reverse complement strand
GACCGAGACATCACCCTCTTCTTCTCTGCCTGAAACATTAACGCCTTCTAGCCCACCGGTCACACCCACAGCGTTGGCGACGTCGGTTTCTCTTTGTACCTTTGCGGGTCATCCTGCGACCATCGAACCGGGCCCATCGCTGGATGCTTTCATCTTCTCCGAGCCGGAGGTGGTATTGACCCACACCTCGGCTATTGGCATTGCCGGCTGGCTGCCGGATGGGGAGCGGCTGCTTATCACCCGCGACATACCCGGTACTAACCGCCAGAGTATCGAAACCTTCAACACCCGCACCGGTGAAATTCAAGTCTATGCGCAACGTGAAGGGGCTAACGGGAAACCGGTCTGGTTGCCGACTTTAAGGGCTGTTGCATATGTTACCCTTATAGAACGCTATCATGAGTTGTGGATAAGCCATGGAGTTTCTCAACTAACAGAGCGTCTTGTGCCAAATGTATGGGGACCATCCCTAGCAGTTGAACCGGATGGAAAGCACTTGTGGTACTTTTCCCGCACAAATCCCGACTGTCCTCAGCGATTGAACGTGGAAACTAGGGAAGCGCAGCTGGTGTCATTAGATCTTGCTTCACTGCGATATCCCAAGTATCCAAAGCCAATACAGTCCATGCTCAGACCGTCACCCTTTCAAATTGCTCAACATCCCGATGGTTCTCAATTAGTGTTTTATACTCAGCCATGGACCTTCTTATTTGACAAGAGAACCAATCAAGCCTGTGAGATAGATTTGGGGCAGTCTGAGCCGGAGAATATGCCGATTTGGGCAATAGAAACACAATGGAGTCCCAATGGACGTTACCTGGCCCTTATTACTACGGGCAGTTTCCCAGGCCAAGCTAGTGGTGTAGGAGCAGCGCTCCTTCATACTAACCTTATGGTGTTAGATACGAAAACAGGCGATCTGCGCACACTGCAAATAGCTCCTGACATTAACAATGGGCAACATTACGTAACAGACATGTCCTGGGCACCTGATAGTCGCCACTTGGCCGTCTTAGGAGTAGTTCGCATAACAGAGACCGGCTCCGAAAAAGAAGGGGCATTCGTCGTAGATGTGTCCAGCGGTGAATTCCAACGAGTCCTATCTGGACATGAGCTTGGTGGTGGATTATGGGGCTGGCAGATTGCTTGGAGTCTTTCTGGTTCACAATTGGCCGTGAACTGTCCTACTCCTGAGGAAGGAAGGCTCTGTATCATCTCTGTTGAACCTAAAGACACTAGGGAAGAACAACCATGAACCTGAGAAGACACTTTGGCTTCTTGATCTTGCTTTTTCTGTTCAACACATCTAGGGCTATCGTTCCACAAGCCATCGTAGCTCGATCCTCCTTAACTTACTCGCCACCTTCTCAAATAAGTGTTTGGATGTACTGGCTCACGCCAGACGGTGCGCGTAGAATACCCTATACCCTTTGTGCATCTGGACATACAACCTGGGGGTGCACTGCCTTTTGCGATGAGTCAGGTTATCCATGTGATTGGAGTCAAACTATCGCTTATCCTTATACGACTAACCCTGCTACCGTTTCCATAGAAACCGATTACCTCTTGGACGTGCTGCCCCAAGAGATGGGAACATATTACCATCCCACCGCTTTGCAAGCCCAGGCCATCGCTGCTCGCACTTATGCCTACTGGCATATCAACCAGGGCAGCGCCATCAATAACTCCACCGAGTTCCAGGTCTTCATCCCCTACAAGTTCGAAAGCCTGTACCCAGCCACCTTCCCTGATAACACAGGTAACCCTTGTGCCAGCAGCAATCTCAACACCGACCAACGTATCGTCTGCAACGCCGTTGCCTCACAATACTACATCTCCTACGGCACATCCCCCAACGACGACCTTCCGGCCTTCACCGAGTTTTTCGCCGACGCCTGGGGGCAAACGGCGTCGGGCAGCCAGCCCTACCTTCTGGGCGTGGAAGACCCCATCAGCACCGGTTGCGATGCCGATGATGATGGGCACGGGCGTGGGATGAGCCAGGATGGGGCCGGTCGCTGGGCGCGGGGCAATCGGTGTTCTCACACAGGAGCCGGTGATGACCGGTGGAGTGTGCGCTGGGGACACGCCGAACAGATTCTGACCCATTACTACACCGGTATCCACATCCGTGACCGCGACGGCAATCGCCTCACACCGGAGTACCGCTGGGTGCCTCTTGAAGTGAACTGGCACACGCCGGACAACCGGGTGCCGATTATGTACCACGACCGCAGTTACGAGGTCACCTTCCGCGTTCAGAATTCCGGGACGATCACCTGGCCGGGTACTGGGCAGGTCTACTTGTGGTATCACGGCTGGGAGCAAACCAAGCGTGGGGGAGAGGTAAGGTCGCTTGCAGCGCTGGAGCCGGGTGGGGTCAGGGAGGAGACTGTGATCTTGTATCCACCGGTTGCTCCGCATCCTGGGACGCCTTATCGCTTGCGGTTTGAGATGTTTCTGGAGGTTGATGATGAGGGGATAGGATTCAGTGAGATAGAGCGGGGGCGTCCGTGGTACACCTATGATGTGGTGGTGTGTGTGGATGGGCCTTGTGCGACGTATCTTCCGCTGGTAACTGCCCAGCCGCTCATACCGGATCGCCGGATTCGGTAGCCGGGGTGCTCAAGGATGTCATTTCGCGACTGAGAACCATCAAAGACCGGTATCTGCGTCGCTGTGGGGGGTTAGGCCGTGGTGGCTGCTACGTTGCGTGGGAGGCATACCCAGAATGGGTTGCGTCCTTTTGATCCCTACCGTGATCTCGGACCTGTCGCTGAATTGACTGCCGTTGCTTTTGGTGACAAACTGGACCCCGCTGGCCAGATGGCGCTGGCGGAGATGCGCCGCATTGCTCGCAGAGGCCCGCTGTTGTGGTGGCTCTGCGGGCCCGTGCGAAGTGGTGCGGATGTCGCACCGGGCTTTGTGTGGGTCGAGGAGGGGCGTGTGGTGGGCAACGTCTCACTGCGGCGCGCGCTGGAGTGGGGCGGTTTCTTTGTTGGCAATGTGGCCGTCCATCCCGATTGGCGGGGACGTGGCATTGCCACCGCCTTGATGGAGGCGGCACTGAAGGAAATCTCCGCACGAGGCGGATGCTGGGTGGGGCTGGAGGTGCGGGCTGATAACCAGGTGGCGCGTCGGCTTTACGAGTGCCTGGGTTTTCGTGAGGTCGGCAGAACACTGCACATGCTGCGTCCGGCGGGTCTGCCGTGGGCCGGAAGTCCACCGCCGCATCCCTTGCTGCGTCGGGGGCGTAGCAGTGATGGCGCGGCGTTAATCGAGCTGGTGCGTACTATCGTCCCCAAACCCCAGCGCCCGCTGCTGGAACTGCGAAGGAGAGACTATCGGCCGGGCTGGGAGCGCGCCCTCGATCTCTGGCTCGAAGGGCGGCGTGAGGTCTGGTGGGTGGTCGAGGAAGACGGCGCAATTTGCGGAGCGGTGCGGGTGTTGCGCGAGCGTGGACGTCGTCCGGATCGGCTGGAGGTACTGGTGGCGCCTGAGTGTGGTGGTCGTTTTGAGACCATACTGGTGCGGCAGGGGATAGTTAGCCTGCGTGGCGCTCCCAAGAAGACGGTCGAGACCGTGTTGCCTAGTCCCACAGAGCCGCTGGTCATGGCGTTGGAGGCGGCTGGTTTCCAAAAACTGCGCGTGCTGGTACAAATGCGGCTGGACCTGGCACATCGCATTCCGGTGAGGGGTTAGGTTAGTTTGCGGTGCGAAACCCGACGGAGGCCCCGATTTAGCGGGGTTTTCCCGGCTGAAGCCGGGCCTCCAACCGAGAACTAGGTCAAGATACTTTTGACAAATTGGTTTTCCGTGTTATAATTTTTATTCACCGATTTTGCATCGTGACATAAATACATCTTGCATGATCCGAGGGACCAGTGAGGAGAGGGAAATATAGTTATGGCCTGTTTGGAAAGTAAGTCATATGCTCGCATCACCAGTGCAGAGGAACTGCCACGGTTGATCGAGGTCCAACTCGAGTCCTTCCATTGGTTACAGACGGAGGGCCTGGCTCAACTTTTCGACGAAATCTCCCCTATCGAGAGTTTCAACGGCAACCTCAAACTGTATTTCCCTGGTTCTAAGGCCCGGGAGGCTCAGTTTGATCTCAGTTATCGCTTCGGCGAGCCCAAGTATTCGGAGGAAGAGTGCCTCGAGCGGGATATTACATATGCGGCTCCGCTGTACGTTCAGGTGGTGCTCGATAACCGCGAGACGGGTGAGATCGTCGAATCGGAGATCTTTCTCGGCGACTTTCCGTTGATGACCGAGAATGGTACTTTCATCATCAACGGTACTGAGCGGGTTGTCGTCAGCCAGTTGATCCGTTCGCCTGGCGTCTACTTCGACGTTGAGGAAGATCGGGTTACCGGCCGGCGGCTCAGTACGGCCAAACTCATTCCTGATCGCGGGGCCTGGATGGAGTTCGAGACACGCAAGTCTGACTACCTCACGATCAAGTTCAACCGTAAGCGTACTTTGCCTGTCACCATTCTGCTGCGGGCCCTGGCAGCGGTGGATGACCGGACGGGGGACAATATCCTGGGCGATGGGAGCGATGAGGAGTTGCTGGCCCTTTTCCAGGACGCCGATAGCAATCCTCAGCACCAGTACATTGCCACGACCATCCGTCAGGAGCCGCACTGGGAGCCCAGAGATGGGCGTACGCTGGCAGAAGAGGCACTATTGGAGTTCTACCGCCGCATGCGTCCTGGCGACCCGCCTACGCTGGAGAATGCACGTGAGTATCTGGAGCAGCAACTCTTCGATCCCCGGCGCTACGACTTGCAGCGAGTGGGCCGCTATAAACTGAACCAACGGCTTGGTCTCGATATGAGCCTCGATCATCGTACTGTTACCAAACGGGACCTGGTGGCCCTGGTGGAGCGCTTGATCCGCATCAACAATGGCATCGAAGATGCCGATGATATTGACCATCTAGGCAACCGTCGTGTCAAGACAGTGGGGGAACTGGTCCAGAACAAATTGCGTATCGGTCTGCGTCGCATGGAACGAGTGGTGGTAGAGCGCATGTCCATCCGCGAATCCGAGTCGCTGACGCCGGTGAGCTTGATTAACATTCGTCCGGTCGTCGCAGCCCTGCGCGAGTTCTTTGGCTCCAGCCAACTCTCGCAGTTTATGGAGCAGACCAACCCATTGGCTGAATTGACCCACAAGCGCACCCTTTCGGCGCTAGGGCCGGGTGGGTTGCGACGCGAGCGAGCCCGTTTCGACGTGCGCGATGTACACTACAGTCACTATGGGCGTATCTGTCCCATTGAGACCCCTGAGGGGCCTAATATCGGGTTGATCGGTCGTCTGGCAACACACGCTCGCGTCAATTCTCTCGGCTTCATTGAGACACCTTATCGAAAAGTTATTCGCGCCGTAGAGCCCACCGTCGAGGCGCTTACCGGTCAGACGTTGAGGGAAGACATAGTGGACCCTGAGAGTGGTGAGGTGGTGGCCGAGGCGGGAACAGAGGTGACGCCTGAGTTGGCCGAGCGGATCGCTGCATTGGGCCTCGTGGATGAAGTGCCTATCGTGCCGGTGGTGAGTAGTGAAATCGTGTATCTCACGGCCGATAAGGAAGATCAATACACGATCGCCCAGTCCAATGCTGAGTTGGATGAGAAAGGGCATTTCGTGCAACCGCGCATCTCGGCCCGCCGTGCCGATAAGTTCCTGTTCGCCGCGCCGGAGAGGATTGACTATATTGATGTCGCTCCTTGTCAAATCGTGGGTGTTTCAGCATCGTTGATCCCCTTCCTGGAGCACGACGACGCCAACCGTGCGCTGATGGGCTCCAATATGCAGCGCCAGGCGGTGCCGCTTATTCAGCCTGAAGCGCCCATAGTAGCCACCGGGATGGAGCGTCGGGCGGCCCTTGATTCAGGGCAGTTTGTGTTTGCAGAAGATAATGGGGAGGTGGTTAGCGTCACGGGCGATAGGATCGTGGTTCGCTACGCCGATGGGTTGCGCGTTTATCCTCTTCGTAAGTACCAACGTTCAAACCAGAGCACCTGTATTGACCAGCGGCCTGTGGTCTACAAGGGGCAGCGGGTGCGTAAGGGGCAGGTGCTTGCGGATAGTTCTTCGACCGAGGGGGGTGAACTGGCGCTGGGGCATAACGTGGTGTGTGCTTTTCTCTCCTGGGAGGGTGGGAACTTCGAAGACGCCATCCTCATTAGTGAGCGGCTGGTACGTGAGGATAAGTTTACTTCCATCCATATCGAGAAGCACGAAGTTGAGGCTCGCGACACCAAACTCGGCCTGGAGGAGATTACCCGTGACATCCCTAACGTGGGCGATGAGGCGTTAAAGGATCTCGATGAGAGTGGTATCATTCGCGTTGGAGCGGAAGTGGGGCCTCTGGATATTCTGGTGGGTAAGATTACGCCCAAAGGTGAGAAGGAACTGAGCCCCGAGGAGAAACTACTGCGGGCCATCTTCGGCGAGAAAGCCCGTGAGGTGAAGGATTCCAGCCTGCGCCTGCCTCATGGAGAACGCGGCAAGGTCGTGGACGTTAAAGTATTCGATCGTGAGGAGCATCGGGATCTCAAGGCTGGTGTGGAAAAGATGGTGCGTGTTAGCGTGGCCCAGTTGCGCAAGATCACCGAAGGTGACAAGATGGCAGGCCGTCACGGTAACAAGGGGGTCATCTCCCAGGTCGTGCCCATCGAGGATATGCCTTTCCTACCTGATGGTACTCCGGTTGATTTGATATTGAACCCGTTGGGTGTTCCTGGGCGGATGAACATCGGTCAGATTCTCGAGACGCATCTGGGGTGGGCTGCTTCTCGGCTAGGTTTTCGGGCCGTCACGCCGGTTTTTGACGGTGCGAACGAATCCCAGGTTGAAGCCGAACTGGCACGGGCCTGGCTCATTGATCGTGCCTGGGATGAGATCACCGAGCGTGCGTGGGCCTGGCTGAAAGCGCAGGATTATCCCCTGGAAACATTGAGGGATGATGATGAGGCGCGGCGGCTGTATATCGTAGCCTGGTTGGCAGAGCGTGGTTATGACGTGGACCGCTTGATCATGGAGCACATCTACGCCCGGCGGGCAGTACTACGCGAATGGTTGCGGGAGAGAGGCTACGATCCGGACGAGTTGCTCTCCTTTGGGGATGACACACGCACGTTGGCCGAAGGTGTTGTGGCGGATCAGCGGGCGAGAATAACCTGCCTGCGTGTCTGGTTAGAGGACCGTGGTCGGGAAGTGGCCGATCTGGATGACGACGCGGTGGAGGCATTGGCCAGGCAGGTGAGTATGGAAACCTCCGATCCGCTGCCGATTCTGGGCAAGATGATCCTCCGCGATGGCAAGACAGGCGAGCCCTTCGATCGGCCGGTGACGGTGGGAGTGATTTATATGATGAAACTGGCTCACCTGGTTGAGGACAAAGTGCATGCGCGCTCTACGGGACCTTATAGTCTGGTGACGCAACAGCCGTTGGGTGGCAAGGCTCAATTCGGTGGTCAGCGTTTTGGTGAGATGGAGGTGTGGGCGCTGGAGGCTTATGGTGCTGCTCACGCGCTTCAGGAGATGCTTACCATTAAGTCGGACGATGTGCAGGGGCGTGTCAAGACTTACGAGGCCATCGTTAAAGGGGAGCCTGTCCAGGAACCGGGGGTTCCGGCTTCGTTCAAGGTGCTGGTGAAGGAACTGCAAAGTCTGGGGCTGGCGGTCGAAGCGGTCACTCAGGATGGCGAGGTGTTACACTTCGGCAGGGATGAGGAGAAGACCAAGGTGCCCAAGTTGGGCATGGGGCTCTTAGGTTTGGGGCAGCAGAAACGGTAGTCCGTGCAATCCGGGTTGGCATTGGTGGAGCGGCTTCAGGTTTCTGATACGTGGTTTGACTTCTGGCAGTTTTGTGGTAATATATACTCACCAGATGGGCAGCAGCTAGAGCCCCTGCTGCCCGGTTGACAAGCAAAAGGGTTTGTTTAGGGATTTATGAAGG
>QMOC01000093.1 GCA_003648085.1 Chloroflexota bacterium | reverse complement strand
CGATCACGTCTTTGAGCCGGGCGGCGAAGATCTCTTCTCGTAGTTCGCCCTTCAAGACCTCGGGACGAGGTTGGCAAGTGTGGAAGATTGTCTTCATGATTCCCCCTGCCAATAGGACCCGTGAGAGGTGTCTGTGGTGATGGCACAGACCAGATGGTCATAGTAGAGTATACATTATGGAAGGAAAAGACGCAAACTTCCGTGCAGGCTCGCGCGCTTGAAGCGGCGATGGGCGGGACCATCCCTACTCCCGCGCCCACTCCGTCAACGGGAAAGTTTTCTCTCCCTGTCGGACCACCATTTCTCCATCTGCTTCTTCCAGCAGTATCCCCTGAGCCGCCAGCGCCGCCATCAGCCACCATTCTGGGGCCTCCCCCCGCTGCACTGCCGTCACCAGCGTCTTCAGGTACTGCCGCCTGGATATAAGTGCTCCCAATGCCTGCACCTGGACGTTCACCCATCCGCGCGTCGAAATCACTCCCTCTCCCCTTGCCATCTGCACCAATTTCTCGCCATCTTCCTCCAGCATTGCCAACGCTGTCACCAGACTTCCTTGCAGACTTTTAAGTTCCTCACGGCGCTCCTGGAGAGCATTGCTCTCCCTACCCTCTCTCACCACCTGCGGTTTCAGAAGCTCTGCGTTCTGGCTCACTTTGGCTGCTGCTGCTCGAACTTTGTCCAGCAAATCGCGCCGCTGTTGGCCCGCAACGTATGCCAACACTTCTGGCCATGGTGCTCCGGACTCCGCTGCTAGCAATCGCTCCAACTCCCACCGTTCCAGCGCACTACGCGCGATCCCCGCACGCATCCAGGCTAGCCACCTGAGCGCCATCTGTCTTTGCGTCTTCGTCCCCTCCAATGCGATCTGCCGAAGCCCATCCCGGTATACCCTCTCCCGCCCGCACCAAGCCTGGATCTCGACCTGTCCAATTTGAGCCTCCAGCACCCGCTGGGCTTGCTGCTTCACATGCTGGTCCCGGTCGTCCAGCCGCCGGAAGAAGAAGGCCGCCACCTCCCACGGCCATGCCTCTCCAGGCGGCCACAAATACTGAATCACACCGAATATCTCCCATCGCCTGAACTCGTTCTCGTTCTCGTTCTCTTCCACGAATTCCTCTTCTACGAATTCTGCCAACAGAGGCCATACCGCCTCTCGGTAGTGCCGCGGGAAAGTACCATACGGCCTTCTCATTCCTTGTTTCATGGCCTCCAATACCTGTCTCATCGCGCCCGGTGTCCCCAGCCTCCACAATAGCATTGCAACGCGGTGATTCACCGTCATCCCCCGTGCCTCCCACAATGCCTCCAGGCAAGCGTCTATCTCCTTCCAGTCGAATCGATGCAGCCCGGCGTCGGCGATCCACTCTTCGCCATCCAGATAATACTCTATCAGCGCCGGAAGCGCGGGTTGGTATCGCTCTGTCCCGATCAACTCAACCAAATCCCATGCTGCTAGTGAGTTTTCACTTAACTGCTCTTGGAGAACCTCAAGTACCTCTTCCCATCGCCCCATTCGCCCCTTAAGATATGAGCCTACCCGCGGTTGCCTGTCCATCTCCGCTTCTTGCAGAGCCTTCAATGTATGCTCATCTGCTGCGTTGGTCAGATATGCCCCCGCGCGCATTATGGCCGGGCGTCCTGCCCTCGCTCCTTGCTCTAGCCATCGCTGTCCGAGGCGAATGACCTTCTCATCTGGGTACCGAGGACGCAACACCCAATAGGCCACCATCTCCCGAAAGTCATCGCTTACCTCAGCATCCTCCAGCCACTCCACCAGCCAGTCAGTCGGCCTCTGCACCAGCACCCCCCGATCTCCCTCCGCTCCCCAGAGAGCCTCGCCGATCCATATGACCACTCCACGCTCCCCAGGTTTCAACCGCTCTCGCTCTCGATCCCACCACCGTGCCAGATACGGCGCAACTCGCTCATCGCCGTATTCTCCCAGCCGCTTCACCACCTCCGTCCACTGTTCCTTGGTCCATCTCATTCCATCCGCTTCCGCTAACGCCGCCAGGTGCGCCGCCGCATCGGCTCTACCCGCCTTCAGTGCCCCCTGCAGGTATCCCTGCCATACCCACCGAGGCACTCCAGGTCTCATCACGACCTCCAGCCCTCCCCACACACTCCGACTATCCCCGCGCCAGTGGCTCAACCCGTCTACGACGAGCCCTCTCTTCTTGTCCACCCACCTCTGTGCTCCCGTCCTGTTGGTTTCCCGCACCAACCATTCCCCCATCCGGAATGCAGCCTGCTCTGTGCCCAGAGTACTCAAGGCTCCCACGACAGCGTGGAGC
The DNA here is from genome assembly GCA_003648085.1 of Chloroflexota bacterium. Taxonomy (GTDB): domain Bacteria; phylum Chloroflexota; class Anaerolineae; order B4-G1; family B4-G1; genus B30-G15. Next base: position 5,698 of record QMOC01000093.1, on the reverse strand, counting down.
CGCATCAACCATCGCTCGTCATCCTCGCCTCCGTAGAACCGTTCCGCTGTCCCAATCAACAGTTCCATATCTATCCCCGGCGACCGGGCCACGTGCCACAGCCATTGCGGGCCATATCTCTCTTTCAACGTGCCGGGATTCTCCAGCAACCGACGGGCTATGCCCGGCTCTGCTGCCAACAGCAACTGCAATTCTTGCCGCCCCCACCCTTCACCTCCGGGACCGTATACCTCATACCACAGTCGTTTTAGTGTCCCCTCACTCAATGGCGCTAACGCCAGAAGGGCTTCCCCCACCGCTTGAGCCAACCAATGCTGGGCATTCCACGGCCCCTTCACTGGCGGCAGCAAATTCAGCAACGCTTCTTCGGCTTCTTCCCTCACCTGACGGGCTGGTGGCCGGCCCGCCAACCGTCGCACTAGGGGCCCCACGATCTTCGCCCCTTGCAGCCACCCGCTTCCCCTCCAACTTCGCTTCATAGCCACCCGTACAGTCTCGAGCCTGCGCTCCCAGTGCTTCTCCATGATCCGGGCACCGCTGTCCCAGGCTACGCCTAGCGCCTCTATCGGCAACACGAAAGCGCTCACCGGATCCATCGTTCCTGCCCGCTTCTCCCCTAATGCTCTCTCAATTCCATCAAGCAAGTAATACAGGCCGTACCGCCGCCAGTGATCATAGGTCCTCTTGGGGACCTTACTTCCTTGATACTGCTCCTGCTCAAAAGCCACCACTGCTTCTACTGTCTCTTTGTGATCGATCCACTTTATCAACCATGCCTGGTCGAAGAGACACCTGATTGCGTCCTCCCGCCTCCAGCGCCGTGGATACCCCTCGATCACCGGCTCCAGATATCCTGCTACCGGTGCTAATGCTTTCAGCCATTCCCGAGGCACCGCTCCCTCCTGGATCAGAGGCAACCGCACCTGTGTCGTCCACACTGCAGCTATGGCCTGTGCCACCAGAACAACTTGATGCTCCTCACATTCTTCATCCCACCATTCGTCAGATACCTGGCTTGCCCGGTAGGCCTCAACCAATACCTCCAACTCCTTTGGCAGCGTCGGCAACGTCCCTTTTACCAACTGTTTCAGCACGTGCTGTAGGGTTTCCCTTGAGAGTGGCGCTTTTTCTGGCGCTTTTCTTGGCGCTCTTTCTGACATTTTCATATTTACCTCGACCAACCTTTCTGTCACAATATGATTGCGTCCAGATGACCAGGTCCAGTATGATGATAGCACAGGAGACCAGCCCCGTCAACGCCCAGGGCGGCCGGAGATCAGTTGAGCGGTCAACTGCCCTGGATGACCTGGTAGACGAGTTCTGCTACGAGCTCGCGCTCGTACTCCGGCGCATCCTGAATCTCGACAAGGAGGAAGCAGAAGATGATGAAAACACCGACGACTGAAGATGGTTTGCCTACCGAAGATTCTGTTACCGAGACGCTGCGTGCTCTCCTCGCTGGCTCCCGAGCGCGCAAGCGCGCCGCCGTCCTCCGTGCTGTTGGGTATACCCGTGTTTCATCACCGATGCAGTTGGAAGAGGGTACGAGCATAAAGGATCAAGAGATTCGCATCGCTGAATACATAGAGGAACAGAACTGGATCGAAGCCGACATCATATCGGATCCAGCCCAATCTGGCCGCACCGGCAACCGGCCCGGCTTCCGTCGTCTTCGGCGGCTCGTCCGCCGCCGACAGGTGGACGTCGTCGTCGTAGACCGCATTGACCGCATCTCCCGCAACCTCTTCACCCTCCTCAAGTTCATCAAATTGCTCAATGACTACGGCGTCAAACTCATCTCACTGCGCGAGCGGGTTGATTTCTCCACGATCTGGGGGCAACTGGTCCTGTACGTCCTGGGTGCCTTGGCCGAGTTCTATTCCTCCATCCTGGCTCAGGAGATTCGCCTGCAGCGTTACTACGCGGCGAGGGATGGTCGTCTCTCCAGTGCCTTCCGCCTGGGATACTGCAAGGGCAACTGCTCCTCCTGCACCGACCCGAACGGTAAAGACTACTGCCCCTGCTATGGCAGGCCCGACCGGGGCGACGGGAAGATCCGCGTCCTCCATCCCGTCGAATCCCACGCCGTCCGCCTCATGTTCGAGTGGTACGCCACCGGCCGCTACTCCGACTCCGACATCGCACGACGCCTTAACACTGAGATCTTCACCCTTCCCGATGGCACCGAGGTGCGCTTCCGCACCAAAGGCCGTCCCGGCATCTGTCCCCCTCAGCCCTTCGACAAGGATGCCGTCCGCGCCATCCTTAACAACCCCATCTATGCCAAGATCGTCACATACGCCGGCAGCGATGCGCAAGGCAAGAAGCGCCGCAAGCCTGTGGAGTTCTTCCCCGGAAAGCACCCGGCTATCATTGACCTGGCCCTCTTCCGGCACGTCCAGGCCATCCGCCGCAGCCGCTACCATCGCTCCCGGTCGCTCTGCACCCCGGCCCGCACGTATCCCCTCTCCCGCCTCGTCTTCTGCGCCCACGCCCGCAGCCCGATGCGCGGCATCAGCACCGGTGGCGGGCGCTTTCGCTACTACTCGGACAAACTATGTCGGCAGCGTCTCCCCAAAGATCAGTGGCACCAGCCCAACGTGCGTGCCGATTGGCTGGAAGGGCAGGTACAGGCCCTGGTCACCCGAATGCGTCTGCCACCTGAGTGGCGAGAGCGGGTCCTGACCTACCTGATCTATGACGAGGGCGTGGCCGAGATGGAGTACGAGAAGTTTCTCATCCGCGAGCGGCTGCGGCGGGCGAGAGAACTGTACGATGAGGGAGACTACACACGCGAGCAGTTCGAGCGCGTCCGGGCCGCCTGCCGGCGGGACCTGGCGGCTCTCACGCCCACGAATACTCCCGCCGGTCAGGAGGCGATGACTCTCCTCGACAACCTCCCGCTTCTCTGGGAGGCCCTTACCGACGAGGAGAAGAACACCCTCTACCGTCTCATCCTCAATGGCGTCTACGTGCGGGGGAAGGCAATCGAGGAGATCGAGCCACGTCCTCCCTTTCGCGCCCTGCTGAAAGAGGCCGCCGCCCGCCTGGCGGCAGAAGGCGACACCAGGCCGCCAAGCCTGATGCTCAACGCTGACCCGTGAAAGGAAGGTGTGCTATGAAAACCAGGTGGACACCCGAAGTGTTAAAGGAGATGCTCACCAACCCTGTCTACGCCGGGATAGGACCTTACCCGGCCTTCATTGAGGAAAGGGAGTGGGTGGAGGCCAACGTGAGGCTGATCGAGGAGGAGGGCGCGGAGCCCATCATTGAGAGCATACTGGCCCGCTTCCAGGAGGTGTTTCCTTTGTTACCATTGCCAGATGCCGAGCCGTACATCCGAGACGCAAACGTCAGCCCCAGCGCCACCCTCCACCGGCTCTTGGCTGCATTGCGAGCCATTGTCGACACTGTGGATGAGTGGATCATCTGACCTCCAGAGGGATCGCCAGGCATTGGAGACGACATTGGAAGCGAAAGGGGGAGGCCAGCCGGACTGACCTCCCCCTCATCCAAACCAGTGTTGGAGAAACGCTCAATGGTCAAGCGGTGTCCTCATCACCAGACCTTGTCTCTTCCAGATACCCCCCTATCAGCAGCCGGATCGCCTCCGCCAGCCGTCGCCGCAGCACTGGGTCGCCGATCCGCTCCAGATCTTCCACCACCGACCGCACATCCGGAGATAGCTGGTTCAAATCCGCCGGCTCTCGCTCAAACATCTGCATCGGCGGGTATCCGGCCAGCACGAGCAGATCGTTGGGATTTACCCCGAAATGGTCTGCCAGCGCCAGCAGTGAATCCCGGCTCGGCCGCCGCCCATCGCGCACATACCGTCGCACCGCTCCGTGATCCAGCCCGGCCCGCAGCGATGCCTCTCGGTAACTCTCGTTCCGCTCCGCCAGCAGCCTCTCCAGTGTTGCTACCAGCCGCGTGGGATCATACCCTCTCGCCATCTTTCCTCCGCTTGTGGTATACTGTCCCTCACACCATCACTTCACAAGGAGGGCATCCCATGCTCACCGATACCAATACCCCCGTCGAGGAACAGCCTCAGGGCCTGAAAGAGCAGCGTCTGCTCAATATCCATCCCATCTACTCTCCACACTGCTCCATCGGCCGGCCACTTCGCGCCGTCATCTACATTCGCGTCTCAACCGAAGAACAGGTCGCCGGTCACTCCCTCGATGCCCAGCGCACTTCCACCCGCGCCTTCATTGCCCATCGCGGCTGGACCTTCGTTGACGAATACATGGACGCTGGCCACTCCGCCAAACCTGGTGCCCGCCGTCCAGCCTTCAACCGTCTCCTCGCCGACGCGCGCCGCGACTGCTTCGACGTCGTCGTCGTGGATAAGGTGGACCGCTTCTACCGTCACCTGAAGGGCCTCCTCATCGCTCTTGACACCCTCAACGAGGCCGGCGTCACTTTTGTCTCAGTCCGCGAGAACCTCGACCTCTCCACCCCCTGGGGCAAACTCACCCTGACCGTGCTGGGAATGCTGGCCGAGATCTACATTGACAACCTGCGCGAGGAGACCCGCAAGGGCAAAATCCAGCGGGCCCGCGAGGGGCTCTACAATGGCTCCATCCCCCTGGGCTACTGTGATGGCCGTTGCTCCGCCTGCACCGACCCCAACGGCAGAGGCTACTGCCCTCACTACGGCGGCTCCGACCGAGGAGATGGGAAGGTTCCTGTGCCTCATCCCATCGAGTCGGTCGCCGTCCGCCTGGCCTTCCGGTGGTATCTCACCGGAGACTTCTCCGACGGCGCCATTGCCGAACGGCTCAACGGCTATGAGCATACGCTACCAGATGGGACCGTGGTTCACCTTCGCACCAAAGGCCGCCCCGGTCGCTTCCCTCCCGGTCGCTTCACCAAAGACAACGTTCGGCACCTGCTTCAGCGCCCTTTCTACGCCGGTCTCATCCCCTACTACGGCAAAGACGCCCAGGGCCGCAAGCGCAAGCGGGGGCAGGTCACGGCCCTCTTCCCCGGCCAACACGCCCCGCTGATCTCTGCAGAAGACTTCGAGAAGGCACGGGAACTCCGCCGGCGTCTATCCCGTCGCTCCCGCCAGAGGAAAACCGGCAAACCCAACATCTATCCTCTCTCAGGTCTCTTGATCTGCGACACCTGTGGACGGCGCATGCGAGCGATGGGGACCGGCAAGGGCTATCGCTACTACAGGGATGCCACGCGCATCGAACACCGGGAGGCGTGCGACCAACCTACCCTACGTGCGGAGGAGATCGAGGCCCAGGTGGTTGCCTTCCTCCGCTCCCTGGCGTGCCGTCTTCCTCCAGACTGGCGGGAGCGGGTGGCGGAGATAGTGATACCGCCAGAACAGCAGGCGGCGCTAGAAGAGCGGGAACAGGAGATCTGCGCTCGGATGGAGCGGGCCACCCGTCTCCACCTGGAGGGCTACATCACCTATGAGCAGTTCTTGGACGAGAGACATCGCGCCCAGGCAGCCCTGGCCGACTTGCGCCCTGCGAAAATAGATGCTATAATAGCAGTCGGTGAAATCCTAGAGGATTTTGACCGACATTGGGAAAGAGCGAAGGAGCCATTACAACAAAATGGACTCCTGCGACTGGCCCTCGCAGGAGTCCGGGTCCAGGGGTACAAGCTAACCGCTGTCCAGCCTACTTTGGCTGTTTATCCCCTGGTGCGACTGTGTCGCAGCGGGAGCGACGGG
>QMOC01000092.1 GCA_003648085.1 Chloroflexota bacterium | reverse complement strand
CGTCGTAGCCCCAGCCGGCGATCTTGGCCACGTTGGCCTCGAAGTCGCCCTTGAAAGCCACCGCCTGGAACTGGGCGGCGTGAGTGGAAAGGACGATGGAGAGTTTCATACTTGCCCCTGATTTGTCCAGGTGCGACGCACTTCCAAAGTGCGTCGCACCTCTCTATTACAGTTCCGTCCCCTGCCCGATTCGCGGCAGCCCATAGACCGGCTTCCAGCCAGGGCTGAGTGGCTCGCGCAGATAGGGCTCCATCTCCTCGGCCGTGCGCAGCGTCACCTCCTCCACCGGCGGCACGGTGCCGGGTGGGAAGGCCCCCAGAATCTGATCGTTGAGCAGCGTCAGATAGCGCAGGATGGCCGCCACAGGTCGCTTGACTTTTTCTGCCGAACCGTGCGTGGCCTTGCCCACGACCCCCTCCGGCGTGGCCGCGATTTCGATGGCGAAATGCCCCTCTCCCTCTGACCAGCGGCTGGGCCGGCCGAAGGGATCCACCGACTTGTCGAAGTGCCCTTCGGGCAGGTAACTCTTGCCCTCGGTGTCCACAGCGTATCGCATATCCACCATCTCTGGATGGAGCAGCAGCCCCAGCGAAGTCTCCGATTCGTCGGCATGGACGAAGTTGGTGTCCAGTTGCCCGCCTCGCTCCCTGGTGCGGAAGAACTCGCGCACGGCCCGATGCCAGTCAATGACGCGGAAGATACCGGGGAGTTGGTAGCGCTTCTGGAACTGCTGAATCGCCGACTCAAGCACCCACAACTGCCCGTGGTTGTTGACGATGATCTGCTTGCGGAAGCCGTCGTTCCACAGACCCAGCATCACGTCCATCATCAACTCGCGCACCACGTTCTCCCGGATAATGACAGTGCCGGGCATCCCCAGGTGATGGTAGGGATGCGCGCCGTACATCAGCGGCGGCAGGGCCAGGTTGACCGGCGCGCCGCGCTTGGCGGTGTAGCGGCGCACTCCCTCGCAGATCTGGCTCACGTAGAGCGTGTCGGACGCGCTGACCAGGTGCCGCCCGTGCAGTTCGGTGCTGCCGACGGGGATGAAAACGATGTCGTTCTTGCGCCGGTTCTCCTCCACCTGCCAGCGCACCGTGGTCTGGATGTAGGAGCCGGGCTTGCCCCACTCAACCGGCGAAGGGATGCCGTACTCGGCCAGGATGGCGTCAATCTCCTCGTCACTGGCATCCCAGATTTCTTTCTTCAAGCGACCAACAGCGTTGTCCTCGAAAAAGAGGTCTGGTTGGTCGGTGGGGAGTAATCCTGCTGGCAATTCTTTCTCAGCCATGTCACATCTCCTTTTGTTTTTATGTTTAGTTCTTCTCACGTCATCAACTCGGTCATGTTTACGGCTCTGCCCTCGTGCATAGACCGTGTAGCGGCAATGCCTACCGCCACCGTCGCCCGGCTGTCGTGGCCGGTGACGGGAGGCTCAATATCCCGGACGACGCAGTCCACGAAGGCCCGTAACTCAGTGACAAAAGCCTCTCCCAGACGCTCAGGGGTCGTTCGAGCCATGTCATGGTGCACACCCCAGCGATCTAACAACCGCACCGGCGTGTGGCGAAAGCGGCCCACCTGCATCGCGCCCTCCTCGCCGATGACCTCCACCCGCAGGTCGTGGCCGTAGCGCGTGAGGGGCTTCTCGCAGAAAATGTGCCACCCCGCCGCCGCACACCGCTCGACGTTATCGGCGTGAGCCGACGTGCTGCTGGCGATAACCACAGCATCCAGCCGCTCGGCAGCCAGCAACGCTTCGAGGGTCGGATAGACCGCCACCTCGCCGCAGCGCAGCCGCGCCTCGGCTGCCCGTTCCTCCCGGGACGTCGTGACGGCTACCAGCCATGCGCCTCGCACGCGGTGGGCCAGGTTCTCCGCGTGGGTCAGCCCCATGCGTCCCACGCCTATCACGGCCATGCGTATCTCAGCCATAGTTGACCTGCTACTTGTGGACAGACCTGACAATCATCGAACCACGAGACACGAAGTCTTAGTGATGTTGAGCAGTTTCCTCGTCACACTGCCCAGCATCTCACCCCGAGTCCCCAAACCCCGATGCCCGATCACAATGAGGTCGGCATCGTTCTGCTCAGCCCAGTCCGCGATCTTGAGGGCTGGGTCCCCTATGACGTAACCGCTTTTTACGTCGGAAAGACCCGCCTGCTTGAACCTCTCCTGGGCATTCTCCAGGATGATCTCGGCGGAATCTTGCAGAATCTCCATCCGCGATTCCGTGACCTCCCCTGCGGCAATCATTTCCAGGATCTCCTTGGGAAGCGAGAGGTCACGAATCACATGCAGCAGGTAAACGGATGCCTGATAACGCTTCGCTAGATCAATGGCAGCACCAACAGCGCGTTTCGAATGTGATGAACCATCAACCGCGACGAGCAGTTTTTTGAACATAACAGTTGTCGTTCTCCTTGCTGGTTGAACGGACGATGCCGAACGTCAATCGCCGCCGGCCCACACTTCAATGACGTGAACTGCCTCCTGGGTAATGCGGGCCTTCGTCGGGATGGGTCGGCCGCCCAACACGAGCGCTACCGTCGCCTCCGCGTACTGCTCAGAGGGTATGGCGGCCCACTCGCTGGTGGGCATCTCGACCGAGACATCATCATGCCGCCACGGCGTGTCCGGCGGCAACCCCTGGGCGATGAGAAAGGCCCGTCGCAATTCCCGTTGCTCCTCGCATTGGAATTCGACGTGATGCGCCCACTCGTGCACCAGTGCGCTTTGGAGCATGGCTGGCGTGCCTGGCACCCGGACGGTGACCGTGGCAGTGTCCGGATCGTAGGCTGCCCGGCTATCGAGGGTGCGCGTCGCGTGCAAATGCACATCGCCGAAGCAGTCGCTCCTGGCCTGGAACACATCAAGGAATTGGGCCCAGGTCTCCCGCGCCAGGGCCTCGAAATCGGGGGCCACCGAGTCGTCAACGATGAGTTGGGGACGGTTGGGCAAATTGCCAATTTGCCCTACGGGCTGCGAGCAACTCGACACCGCCCCGCCCACGAGAGCCGCGATGGCGAGCAGGCGCAGGACTTTCACAACCGGGCCCTCATCACCCACAGGACGTCGTGCAGCGTTAATCGGCCAACTCCAGTTCCTCTTCGAATCTCGCCAGATCGCGCTGGAGTTTTACGAGATCCTCTCCCCCTGCCATCAGGTTCATCAACTCATCCTTCTCCAGTTCCTCCCTCCGATAATCGCCGAGGATACGACCCCGCCGCAGGATGATGAAATGGTCCCCCACCGGGTAGGCGTGATTGGGATTGTGAGTGATGAAGATCACGGCCAGGCCCCGCTTCTTCGCCCGCACGATGTAATGGAGCACGATGCTCGCCTGTTTGACCCCCAGGGCGGCCGTTGGCTCGTCGAGGATCAGGACCTTAGCGCCAAAGTAAATGGCCCGGCTGATGGCGATGGACTGACGCTCGCCGCCGGACATCGTGCCCACCGGCTGATCGGGATCGCGGATCTGGATGCCCATGTCACCCAGTTGCTCACGTACAGTGCGCCTGGCGAAATCTATATCATAGCGGCGGAACGGTCCCCACCCCTTTTCCGGTTCGGACCCCAGAAAGAAATTGCGCCAGATCGGCATCAGAGGAATCAGAGCCAGGTCCTGGTAAACGGTCGCGATCCCCCGATCCAGAGCCTCACGGGGAGAGTTGAAACGCACCGGCTCGCCTTCGAAGAGGTATTCCCCTTCTGTCGGCTGATGGACCCCGCAGAGGATTTTGATCAAGGTTGATTTCCCGGCGCCGTTATCCCCCAGAAGACAGGTGACCTCACCTGAGTAAAACTTGGCCGATACCTCGCTCAGCGCGATGACGCTGCCGAACATCTTGGTCACATTTCGGACTTCCAGTATCGGTTCTGTCATCTGTTCACTCCCCCTCTGTCCGCGCCTTGGCCGCGGCGGTGCTGACCTCTTCGGCCTTCCTGCGTGTATAGTCGTTCACGATGACCGCGACGAGCAGCATAAGGCCCAGGAATGAGTAGAACCAATCGGTGTCCCAGCCAGCGAAGACGATGCCCACCCGAGCCATGCCAAAGATGATCGCCCCGATTGATGCACCGATGGCCGACCCATATCCGCCGGTCAACAAGCAGCCGCCGATCACCGCCGAGATGATGTAGACAAACTCCTGTCCGATGCCCTGACTGGCGACCGCCGAGCGCAGCCGCATATCGTTCATAATGCCGACCAGCCAGGCGGCCAATGCGGTCGTCATAAACAGGGCAATCTTGACCCGATCCACCGGTACCCCGACATTGCGGGCTGCTTCCGGGTCCCCTCCCACGGCGAAGATCCAACTGCCGTATTTGGTGCGGAGCAAGATCCAACTCGCCAGCACCGTGATCACGATCCACCAGATGATAGAAGTCCTGAAAGCGACGCCAAACAAGGTGAACTCTGTGCTGAAGATCGTGCGCGCAAGATGAAAACCCGGCGCGCCGTCAATGCCGGAGACGCGCACCTGGTTGGTGACGAGTCGGGTGACGCCCACATTGGCACCGCGCAGGATGAAGAACGTTGCCAGTGTGACGATGAAACTGGGGAGGCGCGTCGTCACCACCAGCCAGCCGTTGAGATAGCCAACGCCCAGAGCAAAGATGAGCGCCACCAACATCGCCGGCCAGATGTTCCAACCGGCCTGGGTGGAAAGCAGACCCGCGATCAGCCCGGTGGTGCCGGTCATCACGCCGGTCGAGAGGTCGAATTCACCGCCGATCATCAGCAGGGCCACCGCGACCGCCATAATGCCCAACGTGGACGCCGGATCCAGGAAGCGCGCTATTCCGTGAATCGTGGGAAATTGGTCCGGCCTGATCGCTGCGAAAAAGACGAATATGACCGCCGCGCCGAGGGATGCGCCGACCTCCGGACGCCGGAAGATGCCTCGGACTGCCCCGACTTTGGCGACTCGTTCGTCTGACCTGGCGGTGCTAATTGTCTTGGAAGCCATAAGCAACCTCCTCAGGAGACCCCTCCCCCGGCCCCTCCTCGAAGCGGGGGGGCGGGGGAGGTAGGTCGGGCGACTTTGAGAAAGCCTTGTGCCGGGCGATGATGCGGGGCAGGAAGTACCCCGCCCCGCACCACCTACCTCGCCTCGATCTAGCGCGTGCCTTGCTCAGCGAGCGCCTTGACGTCCGCAGCGTTGCTCTTGTCAACGAAGCCGGGGCCGGTGAGCACGGGCAGACCACCGCCAACGGTGTTCAGGTTGGTGTTGTACAGGTAGAGGAAGACGACGGGCAGGTAGCCCTGGAGGTACTGCTGCTGGTCAATGGCGAAGGAAATCTCGCCAGCCTCGATGGCGTCCAGGACGGCCGGGCTGAGGTCGAAGGTCGCCATCTTCACATCACGCCCCACAGCCTGAATGGCGTCATGCGCGGCCATCGCGACGTCGGGGTTGAGGGTCAGGATGGCGTCAATGCTCTCGTCCGAGGTGAGTTTGTCCTGGATGCTGGCCAGCGTGCCCGCGATGTCGCGGGTGCCGGTCGTGGCGACGTTGAAGCGCTCGACCTCACCTTCGAAGGTGTCGGTAAGGCCATCGCAGCGCTGCTCCAGGCCGATGTTGGCCTCCTCGTGGATCACGCAGAGCACCTTGCTGACGCCCATCGCGTTGAACTTCTCGCCAGCGCCCTGACCGGCCACGAACTCTGTCTGGCCCACATGGGTGAGAGCACCAAGTTCTTTGTACACGTCAACCCCGGAGTTGATGGTGATCACCGGAATGCCGGCGGCCACGGCCTTCTTGACCGCATCCCTGAGCGCATCGGGGTTGGCCAGCGAGACGATGATCCCATCCACCCCCTCGCTGACGTAGGTCTCGACGAGTTGCGCCTGCTCGTTGGGGTCGGAACTGCCACCGGACTTGAGTTCGATGCCGTAAGTATTGGCCGCGTCGTAGGCGCCCCGCTCCACCACGCCCCAGAAGCTATCCTCGGCCGGGTTTGCGTGAACGGACATACCGAAGACCAGGCCCGCCTGAGTGACCTGTGGCTGGGTGGCGGTAGGTGCAACCTTCTCGGTTGCAGTGGGCTGGACTGCCACCGTTTCTTCGGCTGGTTTGGTGGCGGTTGCGGGTGCCTTGCCACCGCAACCCACGAGCGCCAGCAACACAACGGATACCAACAGTAGTGAGACGACCTTTAAGCGAGACATGGGAACTCCTCCTTTTTTGTGTTTGACTTAACATCTGAAGCGGATCACTTTGGGGACACTGGTTCCAAGAAAAGCTCTCTGTTCATCACCTCCTCTCACCGTCGAGTTCTCTCGGAAAGCCCTTGAACGCTCCCAACCCCCCGTTCTCGGGGGTATCTCCAGCGCGGCAGAACCGCAAAAGCCGCTCTGAAGACGGGGCCCTACACCTTCCAGGAGACTCCGTTTAGATTGGCAAACGGGTAAATTGATGCCTCGTTCCTGACTCCCAATCTACCAATTGGGCTTGACCAGGATCTTGCCGTCGGTGCGCGACGTGGAGCGAGCGATGGCATCCACGGCCTCATCCAGTTTGTAGCGGGCGGTGATGATAGGGCTCAAATCGAGCCGACCGGCAGCGACCATGCGGATGACGTTGGGGAAGGTCTCGTGGCCGGAGTGCCCCTGCGCGCCGAAGACCTGGGAGCGGCGCACCTGGAGAGCCTCCAGGTACATCGGCACTCGCTTGGCGGCCCGCCCGATCTGGACGATCTTGCCGTTGATGGCCAGCGCCTTCTCCATCTCCGGCACCGTCAGGTGCGGCGCGCCGGCGGCCTCGACGTGGAAGTTGAAGCCCTCCCCCTTGCTCAACTCCATCAGAACCTCGCCCGGATTGACCTCGCGAGGATCATACACATAGTCGGCACCGACCGCCTTGGCCAACTCCCGCCGCTGGGGCGAGATCTCGAAGGCGGCGATGATGCCGGCGCCGGCGGCCTTCGCCAGGCCGATAGCCGCCAAGCCAATCGGCCCTGTGCCGAAGACGCTGACGTAGTGGCCCGGCCGGAAGCCGCCTCCCCGCTCGAACATCGCGTTGTAGGCCACGGAGGTCGGCTCACTGAGAGCGCCCACCTCGTAGGCCTTCTCCTCGTCGCCGAACCGCTCGGCGATCCCGTCAATCTTCCAGCAGAACTTCTCGTCCACGGCGATGTAGTTGGCGAAAGCGCCGGGGATGGTGAAGCCGATCTCCTCCAGGTTGGTGCAATGGTTGGGATAGCCGTTGCGGCAGGGGATGCAGCGACCGCACCAGATCATCTCCTCCACCGTCACCATGTCACCGACCTTGAGGGTTTCGACCTCCGGCCCCAGTTCCACCACTTTGCCGGAGAACTCGTGGCCCAGGATGGTGGGGAACCTGGTCAGGCCAGGGTAGAGAATGTAATCGTCCTCGTCGGTCTCGTAGAAGTGCATATCGGAACCGCAGACGCCGCAGGCCTGAATCTCCAACACGACCTCTTTGGGGCCAGGCTTGGGGTCGGGCCAGTCGCGCACCTCCAACTTAGGGTGCCGCCAGATACTGTTGCCGGTGATGGCCTTGCCGGTTTCCCTCTCCCATTCGGAGACTTCGTAGTCCGGCTTGGGGTCCCACACGGCGTCGAGTACTAAGCCTTTCATAGTAGTAACCTCCTCTATTAGCAAGATTTACCTAACTTCACGTTGCACAACGGGGTCGGAGGCCCGGCTTCAGCCGGGAAATCACCGTTGAAGCGGAGCCTCCGGATGGTTTTTCGATATTCTCTTCAATGGGGGACTATCGCTCAGGGCAGGGGAGACAATCGAATAGGAGACGCCGGTCGCTTTGGCGACGTCCTTGATCGAGATGCACATGGGGGCCTCCTTCAGAGACGCGTAGATACACACGTGTGCATCGTCCATTTAAATAAAAGTTGCGATACCTGCAACAAATCTGCAAACGTGTGCAGATAAATTATACCACTTTAATGACCTTTGTCAAGTGTGTCAGGACCCGCAACACCAGGAAGGTGAGCCACGGCGAGGGATGCTTCTTGTCGGCGAAGGACCAGCCCTTCCAGGCGCGGTACATCGAGCCAGCCGTGT
>QMOC01000091.1 GCA_003648085.1 Chloroflexota bacterium | reverse complement strand
TGACAGTGGGGGTAGGGGACTGGCAAGCCATGATGAGAGCGATCAGCAGCAACGCGACGGTAGCGATGGAGCGATATTTCATCTTATCCTTTCAATCCAACGGTAAATTGGTCATCGGCTTCAATCTCCCAACCCACCAACATCAGTAAGCCCGCCCGAAGACGGCCCGCTCGCCGGCCTCTTTTCCACAGCGGATGCATTTACCTCTCCCCGGCTCCTGCTCCAGCGGGATACAGCGCACCGTGGCTTTGGTCTCCTCTTTGATCCGCGCCTCACAGTCCTCGTCACCGCACCACCAGGAATAGGCAAACCCGCTGGACACCGCCTCCTGAAACTCAGTGTAGTCTTTGGGGTCGTAGGTGTGTGCCTCACGGAAATCGAGGGCGCGGCGGTAGAGATTGATCTGGATCGCGGTCAGCATCTCCTGCACTGCTCCCGTCAGCCCTTCCATCGGTACCGCGCTCTTCCCCTCACGACCGGGGACGTCGCGCCGGGCCAGCATCACTTGTCCCCGCTCTACATCGCGGGGGCCAATCTCAATCCGCAGTGGCACGCCGCGCATCTCCCACTCGTTGAACTTCCAGCCGGGCGAGTACTCATCCCGGTCGTCCACGTGCACACGCACGTCGTCGCGCAACACTGCCCCTGCCTTCGCAACTGCCTCCAGCACCTGGCTGCGCTGCGCTTCATCCTTCCAAATGGGAACGATGACGACCTGAGTCGGGGCCAGTTTGGGGGGCAGGATCAACCCCTGGTCGTCGCCGTGCACCATCACCACTGCCCCCACCATGCGCGTGCTGACCCCCCAACTGGTCGTCCACACGTATTGGAGTTCATTGTTCTCGTCGAGGAACTTGATGTCGAATGCCTTGGCGAAGTTCTGCCCCAGAAAGTGACTGGTGCCGGCCTGGAGCGCCTTGCAGTCCCCCATCATCGCCTCAATGGTATAACTGGTCACCGCCCCGGCGAACTTCTCGCTCTCGCTCTTGCGGCCAGCGATGACCGGGATGGCAGCATCCTCAACGGCAAAATCGGTGTAGACGCCGAGCATGCGCAACGTCTCCTCCTGCGCCTCCTCGGCCGTCGCATGGGCAGTGTGCCCCTCCTGCCACAGGAACTCAGTCGTGCGCAGAAACAGACGGGTGCGCATCTCCCAGCGCACTACGTTGGCCCACTGATTGATCAACAAAGGCAAGTCACGGTAGGACTGGATCCACTTGGCATACATGTGGCCGATAATCGTCTCCGAGGTAGGGCGCACGACCAGCGGCTCCTCCAACTCCTTGCCACCGCCGATGGTGACGATGGCCAGTTCGGGCGAGAAACCCGCCACGTGTTCCGTCTCCTTTTGGATGAAACTCAGCGGGATAAACAGGGGGAAGTAAGCATTGACATGGCCGGTGGCCTTAAAGCGTCGGTCAAGCCCTGCCTTGATGTTCTCCCACAGCGCATAACCGTAGGGTTTGATCACCATGCAGCCCTTGACGGGGGCATAATCGGCCAGATCGGCCATCTGGACTACATCAGTGTACCAACGTGCATAGTCTGTGCTGCGAGGTGTCACTTTGGTTGCCATTGGACTACTCCTTAACTTTACAACTAAGTTTGTCACAGGAAGCCGGTTTTGTCAAACCCCTTCCCTGGGTGATGTCTTCTTCCTCCCGTACCTGATCATCACTGACAGCGTATCTTACCACTCAATCACGCGAAGAGGGTAGACGTTGATGACCTCAGTGTCCAGATACCACGTCCGCGAAGGTTCCGGCCCGTAGACGTGCTTGTGCCCGTGGAGCAGGTAGCGAGGCCGGAAACGGGCCATCATCCAAAGCAGCGCCCCGAAGCCGCGATGCGGTAAGTCCTCACCGTCGTGAATACCCAAAGGCGGCGAGTGCGTGATGAGAATATCCAGGTAACGCCCGTGGAGTACACGATTCATTAACAGCGCCGGCGTCAAACGCCAGACTTTATAAGCCATCTCACTTTCTGTATACTGAAAGGGCGCTCGTGGCTTATAACGGATCGAGCCCTCCAGCCCGGCCAAGAGCAGCCCCTTGGCCTTTACAGTCCTTCCATCCAGATTGACACAGCCGCCCGGTTCGGTAAGCACACGCCCGTCAGCCGTGTACTCGGGGTGATCATGGTTGCCGTGCACGAAGAAACAAGGCACGTTCAACATCGTCACGATGTATTCCAGGTAGGAATAAGGTAGATCGCCGCACGAAAGCACCATATCCGCATCGCCAAACCGCTCACGGATATGCGAACTGTAAATGCTTTTTACCACTTGGTCACTGACGGCGAGAATTTTCACATCATCTACCCCCCAGTCCATTTCCGCTTGTAGTTAATCGCCAGTTTGTGGAGAATCGCCTGCTCCAGGTCTATGCCGGTCAGATAGGCCAGTTGGAGCAGGTAAAGCGTCACGTCGGCCAGTTCCCCCTCACCTATACCAGCCCATCGCCTCTACAAAGCGGTTCGTCTCATCGGTGAGTTCCTGAATGGTCATCGGTATCCTCATACGAAAGCCAGCCCCCGCACGGTCTGGAGGGCTGGCCGACTGAAACTAGACGCTCTTAAATAGCCCTTACCCAGACCCGAAGTCTGACCAGGTAGAGGCCGGTGGATTGAGAGAGCGCCTCACAGCCATCTCAACAGTCTCGCTCGATTGGTTACGCATACACTGGAGACAAGTATACATCGAAAGAGAGATGATGTCAAAGAAGTTATGCCGCCATAGGGCAGGAGGAGCGGGGCGATGGTTCGGGCGGAGCGTTCTGTGGTGCCCCAGTTTTTGCCTTTTAGTCTTGGGTGTGGTATAGTAACTTTGAGGGTCTGCTCCTACGCCACAAATCTTAAATGAGGAGGGAATGATGGAAGGCAAATTCAACTTCATCCGCGAAGACATGGCCGCGTTGAAGGAGGCCGGCCTGTTCATCCACCTGCGCACCATAGACTCACCTCCCGGTGCCTGGATGACAGTGGATGGCAAGAAGGTACTTAACCTATGCACCAACAACTATCTGGGGTTGGCCAACGACCCGCGCCTGGTGCAGGCAGCCCACGAAGCGCTGGATCGCTTCGGAGTTGGCCCTACGGCGGTGCGCTCCATCGCTGGCACCCTCACCCTGCATGTGGAATTGGAGCGAAAGTTGGCGGAGTTCAAGGGCGTGGAGGATGCCCTCTACGTCCAGTCCGGCTTCTGCGCCAACCAGGCCGCCATCCCCCCGCTGGTGGGCCGGGAAGACGTCATCTTCTCCGACCGCCTCAACCATGCCTCCATCATTGACGGCTGTCGGCTCAGCCGGGCCAAGGTCATTGTCTATGAGCACTGCGACCCCCTCGACCTGGAGGCCAAAGTCAAGGAGCATCTGTCCGACTACCGCCGTGGCATGGTCATCACCGACGGGGTCTTCTCAATGGACGGCGACGTGGCCCCGCTGGACAAGATCTATGAAGTGGCGGAGCGGTACGGGCTGATGACGATGGTGGACGATGCCCACGCCGAGGGGGTGCTGGGCCGAGGGGGTCGAGGCATCGTGGATCACTTCGGCCTGCACGGCAAGTTCGATCTGGAGATTGGTACTTTTTCTAAGGCCTTCGGCGTTGTCGGTGGGATGATCTCCGGCAAAAAAGTGGTGGTGGACTACCTGCGGCAGAAAGCCCGCCCCTTCCTCTTCTCCAACGCCGTCACCGCCGCCGACACCGCCGCCTGCCTGGCCTCCGTCGAGGTGCTCTCTGAATCCACCGAACTGGTGGACCGCCTCTGGGAAAACACCCACTACTTCAAGGGCGAGATGAAGAACCTGGGCTTCGACACGGGCAAGAGCGTGACCCCCATCACGCCGGTGATGCTAGGGGAGGCTAAACTGGCCCAGGAGTTCAGCCGCCGCCTCTTCGAGGAGGGGGTGTTCGCGATGGCCATTGGCTTCCCCACCGTGCCCAGGGGAATGGCCCGCATCCGGGTGATGGTCTCCGCTATGCTCAGCCGTGATGACCTGGACTATGGCCTGGAGAAATTCGCCCAGGTGGGGAGGGAACTGGGGGTGATCTAGCCACCGCTGCCGTAAACAAACGGCGTTAGCCGAGGGATAAACTCACCATACAGTCCTGGGCAAAAAGAACCGGCTGACCAGGCGGATCGCGCTCCGCGTTGGTCAGCCGGTTGCTTCCTGCAAAACTCCCATCACTCGCCGGGCGGACTATCATAAGTGCTCGACGCCACCAACGCACGGATGGGAGGTAACGGCAGCGCTTTGGCACCCCTGCCGCCCGAGGCCCCCACTGCTCCCTTGCTACACCAACGTCCGCAATCGCCCCCACGCCGCCTTCTCCAGATCGGCCAACTCCATCAGCGGGGCCGTCGTCTCCGCAAGCGCAGCGACCGGGTCTGCGGCCTTCCATCCCCGCTTGAAGATTTCCGCGACCTCTTGCCACCTGTCGCCGATGTACTGGAACTCATCGGCGCTCTCGTTCAGGCGGGTGTCTCCCGTGATTTCGGCGGCTTCGCGCAGGAAGCGGCTGAACATGTAGCGGAAGAGGCCGCCGCCGGTGCCGCCCGTCGCGTCAATGAAGACGAAGGCGTTAAAGAGTGTGAAGCGCAGCATGTCCTCGTCCATCAGGTCGGGCCATTTGAGCGCGCGTTTGGCTGCCTTGCGGATACCCTTGATACCGAAGTTGCTGATGGGTGGCTCCAACATTCCCTTCGCCTGCTCGGCGATAGCCTCTCGCACCTCGCAGGCGCCCGGCTGGCGCTTGTCGCTGAAGTCGAAGGTATACCACTTGTGCCTGGGCGGGAAGGGCTTGTAGGTGGAGCCACGCGCCCTTTCCAGGTCCTCCATTGAAACCGGGTGCAGTCCTCGGTCACGGTCGGCAATGAGCACCTGGCGGGTTTCGGGATCATACCCGGCGACGACGACGACGTGCGCCCCAAAGTGGTATCCTTCCGGAAGATCAAAGTAGGGCAGGAAACCCATATCGCAGTGGATCATCACCGGCTGGCCTGCGTCGAGCATTGCAAGCAGTGTCTGCTCCGCCTTGCGCGCGCTGGAGGTGGTGTACGATTCGACCACCACACCGGTGCGCCTCCCGGCGGTCTTCTCCAATCCCTCTACGCCGGGCCGCTCAAAGTTGGCGCGTCCGCCGATGAAGGGCGGCTGTCCCTTCTGATGCCAGTAGACGAACCCGACCCCTGCGCCCAGCCCCAGCAGCATCTCCTCGCTGATGGGATGGTCGTTGTAGACGTAGACGTGGCGCATCGAGCCGGTGACGCAGTGGTGCGTTTTCAGCGACTTGAAGCCTTCCAGTGGTTGGAGTGTCATCTTTTGCCTCCTTGTATCTGTTTACCGGGGCAGCGGATGAGAAACGGATAAGCGGATAGCCTTCCGACATTGCAACCTCCGGAATCACTGCATTCTCCGGCGGGCACTTTTGCCGAGGGCGTATCTAGATGGGAAGGTAAACGTCGAGGGAGTAGCGGCCCGGGCTGAGGAGCGAAGCATATCCCACGGTGATACCCCTGCTCGAAAAGTGTCCGGCGGCAAAATCGCCGCACCGAGCCAATGATGATAAGGACGGTCATCTCATCCGTTTATCCGCCGTCCATCCGTTGCACCAGCCAATGAGGCAGTAAACAAATACGCCTCCTTAAGCCTTCCTGATTTGCTGCCGGATGATCGTCCGCAGTTTCTCCGGCGGCACCTTGCGGGCATCCGTCAGGTAGATTTCGTGGTGCAGGCCGTGTGGTTCATAACCGTTTTCCTGGATGAACTGATGTAGCCGGGCGATGGTCGCCCCCTCCTCCTCGAAGGGGCCGATGTGCATGACCTGTGCCGATAGCCCCTCGTCATAGGCCTCGAACTCTACGTTCAGCGCCTCGTCCAACCTCTTGTTGGCCCGCACCTCCGGCTTAACCTCCTCGACCATCTCGCGGGTGATGAATTCGGGCTGGCGGAGCATCAGTTTCCAGTTCCACTCCTTCCTCCAGAAGTTCATTCCTGGACATATTGACGAGAATTGAGAATGGAGATATAATTCCCATTGTCACCATTATAGTCACGGAGTTAGAACCTATGAACACAGTAGGTATCGCCGAGATCAAGCGCAGCATCTCAACCATTGTCAACCGCGTGGCCTTTGGTCGGGAACGGATCATCCTGACCTCGAGAGGCAAACCCAAGGCCGCCTTGGTGAGTATCGAAGACCTGCAGAAGTTGGAGGCACTGGAAAGCACAACCTCTCCCCCCTCCCGCACCCAGCGGAAAGCGGCCCTGGCCATGGCCCAGGCTGTGCGGGAGATGACCCTCGCTCGTCGCGGCGGGGTCCCCTTTTCCGACGTCGCTGAAGATTTGCGCAGGTTAAGAGAGGAGAGAGACCTTGAACTCGCAGGTGTGCATTGACGCCAATCTGGCCCTCAAACTGGTACTCGTCGAGGAAGACAGCCCCAAGGCTCAACATCTGTGGGACGCCTGGGTAGACGCAGACGTGGAAATCGTCGCTCCACCCCTGCTCGCCTTCGAAGGGACGTCGGTGATCTGCAACAGGATGCATCGCGGACTGGTGTCGCCTGAGGAGGCCGAACTGATGTTCAAAGCCTTTCACTTTCTCGGCGTGAGACTGCTTTACCCCGATGGTCTGCACCAGAGAGCCTGGGAACTGGCCAAACGGTTCAATCGCCCGCAGGCTTATGATAGCCACTACTTGGCCCTGGCAGAAATCCTCGGCCTCGAACTCTGGACGGCTGACGAGCGGCTGTACAATGTAGTCAAACATAGCCTCTCCTGGGTGAGATGGCTAGGTGACTATCAATCTGTTTGATCCTCCAGTCGTGAGATAAACCGCGTGACCCACTCCATCTCGGCCCGGATCATCGTCACGCTGTAATCGAACATCGCATCCACGAAGTAAGGCAGCGGCTGCCGGTTCTCCCAGCGAGCCTGTACGTGCGCCAGTCGGTCGGCCAGGGCGTCACGATATTGCCGCAGCGCTGCCAGCGCCTCAGCGGGCGGTACGCCGGGAAGGTTAGCGAGCCCCAACTGCAGCGGCTGATAGCAGCGGCGCGGCACCGAGAGTGCTTCGAGCAAACCCGCACGCCACGCTTCCATCCCGGCCGGTGTAATACGGTAGACTTTGCGTGCCGGGCCGCGCTCAGCCGTCTCCAACTGCCCCTCGATCAGCCCCTCTCGCTCCAGTTTCTTGAGCAGATAGTAGATGGAGGAGAAACCAATCTCCGTCCACTCCCGCATCCCGCGCTCCTCGATCACCTGTTCAATCTCGTAACCGTGGCGGGGCTGTTCGGCGACGAGGCTTAGAATAGCCAACTCTGCGTTCGTCATTGTACTCGCTTTTGCTGTAGCAATGAAATAGTCTAACACTAGAATAGCATATCTCGGTCAATTTGTCAAGCCTACTTTGGGGGCCGGAGGTCAGTTCCTTGGTGAGTTCGGGTAGTGGAAGAAGAGATTGACCTCTCAGAGTATATCGGCTACAATAGCGGCTAAAGGAAGCAGTCGAACTGTTCGCGGGAGTCCAGGATCAATGTAGAAGGGGACATAGTGAACATCATTTTCATCGTCATTGACTCACTGCGGCAGGATCACATCAGTTTCTATGTGGGGGACCGGAGTCCGGTGCAGACGCCCAACATTGACCGATTGGCCGCGCAGTCTGCAGGGATCGGCAGCGTAGGGGGATGCTGAAGTGAAGATTAAAGCGATCATCTTCGATCTCGACGGCGTCCTGACCGACACGGCGGAGTACCACTATCGCGGCTGGAAGCGGCTGGCCGACGAACTGGGCATCCCGTTCGACCGCAAACGCAACGAACCGCTGCGCGGCGTGTCCCGCCGCCGCTCCCTCGAACTGCTGTTGAACGGCCGCCCCGCCACCGAGGAGCAGATGCAGGAGTGGATGGCGCGCAAGAACCGTTACTACGTCGAGTCCATCGAGCAGATGACACCCGCCGACATCCTGCCCGGCGCGCTGGAGTTACTGAAGGAACTGCGACAGGCGGGGATCAAAATCGGCGTCGGCTCGGCCAGCAAGAACACCCGCCCCGTCCTCGACCGATTGCACCTTTGGGGC
>QMOC01000090.1 GCA_003648085.1 Chloroflexota bacterium | reverse complement strand
CTGGCATCCACCCGGATGACGCCGGTGACCGGATCCTGAGACAGTGCGTCACGTGGGCAGGCGATGACGCAAGGAGCGTCCTCGCACGTGCGACAAGCCACGGCAGTGATCAGGACTTCCTGGGCCCGCACCGTGCGGATGCGGCTGCGATAAGTATTGAACTCCCCTGTCTTAGTGTATGAGCAGATATACTCGCACAACTGGCAGCCCACACACTTGGTCGGGTCACAGGTAATGTATTGGTACTTGGAAGTTGACGTAGGCATTGTTCTCTCCTATACCCCAATCTCCTCGGCAACATCGTCCATCCCCAACGCGATCAGTTTTTCCTTGGGGATCAATCCCTCCGGCGTCCAACCTTTGGCCTTGTAGTACAGGTCTTTCAAGTACTCCAATTCCTCCTCGGTCACCACGTACCCGGCCGAAGGTCCCTCTTTCATCGGGTCGTGTTGCCATCGCCAGGGCAGGTGATCGTCCTCGTAGGTCCATCCTTCGCGGATGTTGAACGCCTTTTTGATCGTATGGGCCCGCTCGCCGATCAGGTCCACGTCGTCGTAGCCGAAGTCCCAGCCCGTCGTGGCGTTAATCAATTGAGCGATGGCCGGCCAGGCACCCTCTCGGTCGGCCTTGCCGGTGAAGCAACGACGGATGAACTTGCACAACGGCAATGTGTCGTACACGGCGGCGTACTCCTCGGTGCTCTTGGCCAGTTCGCCTCGGGTCTCGTCAACGCTGAAGCGGTCCACCCATCCTCTGATGTCGGGATCGTAGGCTGCCGTCCGGTTGTGACAGGCGCCGCGCGTGCCCACCGCCAGGCCCAGTGCAAAGGTCTTCAGCCCGCGCGCATCGTAACCAGGGCATTCCAGCCCCTTGATGTTCATGGCCCATTTGTAGGTCTCTGCGCCACGCTCCTCATCCACCCTGGCACTGGCCCGCTTGGTGCCCTCGGCCAGCAGATCGCCGATCCCCTCGCGGTCACGGATCATCTCCGCCAGTGTGACCGCAGCCTCGGCGTTGCCGAAATTGGGCTCGAAGCCCTCGGGGTACTTGGCACACTTGAAGTCCTCTTTCGTAAAGACGCCCCGCTCAAAGGTCTCCATCGCCCAGGAGATGGTCACGCCATTGCTCATCGCATCCATACCGCCCCGGTCGCAAATATCAATAATCCTGATTACCGCCTGCAGGTCTTTCAGTCCGAGGTTGGGACCGTTTGCGAACAGGCACTCATAGTCAATGCCGGTCATCGCTCCGGCATATGGCCCGTCTTTGGCACGGGACATCTGCTCGCAGGCGATGGGGCACTGCGCGCAGGCAATGGTCTTGACCTTGTAGTGCTCGTGCAGGTACTCGCCGCTCACCAGTTCGGCGTACTCAAATACGCCCTGCTGATAGTTGCGCGTGGGGAGCAGCCCTAGGCGGTTCAGGTTGAGCACATTGGCGACCGTGCCCAAAATACGATACTTCTGAGTGTGCGGCCCCTGGGCTGCCTGACTAATGTCATAACACAACTTCAGCAGCCTCTCTGGGTCCGCCACGGTGACGCCATGCGTCCCGCGTATGGAGAGGGCCTTGAGTTTCTTGGAACCCCACACTGCGCCGTGCCCGGTGCGTCCCGCCTGACGGCCATCATTAGTCACGTTGGCGAAGCGCACCAGGTTTTCGCCCGCCGGACCGATGGTCGCGGAGCGCACTTGGTCATCGCCCAGTTCCTCCCGGATGGCCTCCTCGGTCTGATAGGTCCCCAGGCCCAGCAGGTGAGAGGCATCGCGGAACTCGACCCGGTCGTTGTCAATAAAGACATTGACCCAATCGTCGCTGGCTCCGTGGATGACGATGCCGTCCCACCCGGCACGCTTAAGTGCGACCGTGAACCAACTTGACGACAGACTGTCGCCGATGAAGCCGGTCAACGGCGACTTGGAGGCCAGGCCGTATTTGCCCCCTACCGGCACTGGTGTTCCGGCGAACAAGCCGTTGGCGATGCAAATCGGGTTGCCCGGCGAGAGAGGGTCGCATCCCACCTCGATGTTCTCCCAGCAAAGCCGGGTGGCCATAGATACACCGCCGATGTAGATCTTGTACCACTCCTCGGGCTTGGATTCGACCCAGGTCTTGCGTGTGGTCAGATCAATGTGGAGAATCCTCCCACTGTAGCCATACATAGTTAACCTCCTGCTGACATAGACATCAATATGATTCGATCACCATCGCTGGGGCTCTCATCCATCTGATCCGCTTTAATCATTCGCTTTGCGTTCAGATTGAAAATATTGGGGTACTGCAACGTCTCACCATCAGGCTGGATCACGTTCCCAATCATTGCCGGGTATCTGGTGGCCAGCAGACGCACGATGTCACGAAACGTCGTGCTCTCTTCCAGGTCCAGCGTAATCTCTTTAACCCCGGCTGTGAATCTGGAAAGCCCCAGGAACTCTACTTGGATACGCATTCTACCCTCCGAAGAAAACCACAACACCGCTTCGTAGTAGTCCTAGAAGTGGTGTTGGGGAGAGCCCTAGTGTGAATGTTCCTATTATAATCAATCCTGACACAACCGCAAGTGTGGTTGTCACCGGAAGCGGACCGGCCTCCCTGGATGGCACGACGTACATAGTGCGGATAATTTGCCAGTAGCAGGCCAGTGATATGACGCTGTTGATCGCGCCTATGAGGGCTAACCAGGGCAATCCTTCATCAATCGCAGCGTAAAGGATGTACAATTTGCTGGTGAAACCGGCCAGCGGGGGGATGCCTCCCAACGAAAGCAGGCACAACAGAAGCATCAGTGCCAGCAGCGGCGCACGCCGGCTCAGCCCAGCGTATACCTCAATGTCGTCGGAGCCGCTGTGCTCGGAGACAGCGATGGTGACGGCGAAGGCCCCCACGTTGGCAAGCGCATAGGCTGCCAGGTGGAGCAGCAGCGCCGTCATCCCGGCCTCCGACGCGGCCACCACGCCGATGAGGGCATAACCGGCCTGGGCGATGCTGGAGTAAGCCAGCAACCGCTTGACCTTCGTCTGCCACAGCGCCACCAGGTTGCCCACCGTCATCGTCAGCACTGCCAGTGCCATCAATAGCACACGCCAATCCACGGCCAGGTTCTCCAGGCCAGCCGGCAGCGCGGTCAGCAGCACGCGCACCAGGAGGGCGAAGCCGGCCAGCGTGGGTCCCACCGAGAGGAAGGCTGCAACAGGGGTTGGCGCGCCCTCGTAAGCATCGGGGATCCACTGGTGGAAGGGTACTGTCGCTGTCTTAAGGGCGAAACCGACCAGCATCAGGACCAGCGCCGGGAGGATGACAGGCCGTAGTGTGCTCTCTGCCTCTCCCAATGCCGCCGCAATCGTGCTCAGGTCAGTTGAGCCGGTCGCCCCGTAGATCCACGACATACCGAAAAGCATAGCCGCCGAGAGCCCAACGCCGTAGAGGAAGTGCTTGATCGCCGCCTCGGCGGCGAGCCGATGATCCCACAAGTAGCCGGTCAAAAGGTAGGAGGCAAGGCTGAGACACTCACAGGCCAGGAAGATCACGATCAGGTTGACCGCTGTGCCCAGTAGACAAATCGCGAGGGTGGCAAGGAGCAATAGGGCGTAGAACCTGCCCTGGTGGTGGCTTGGTGCCTGCACATAGGCGTCAGACAGGAGGATGACCAGCCCAGCGACCACCAGCGCGAACATCTTGACGGTGAGCGCGAAGCCATCGCAGGAGAACACGCGGAGAACGCGCACGTGGCAGCCCCATAGGCTGATGGTGGCAATCAGAGCACCGCCCGTTCCCGTCAGCGCGACGTAGGGCAGACGATGTTTCTCCCCCTGGCGTGGGTAGAGCACATCCAGTCCCAGAACGAGCAGGCTGGCCAGCAGGAGTATCAATTCTGGCGTAAGCAGCCAGAGTACCTGTCCCGATGTGAGCATCGTTTCTCTGAAGGTTAATGATAGCATATTTCGTGCGAAACATCAACTCCTGTTTTTTGGTCAGTAGTTTTGCAGATCTTACCCCGCTTTTGGCCACCCCTGAGGACGGAGGCTGAGAGCGTGTAAAAAGTACTAAACTACTGTTCTGTCTGCTTCACTGGCGCAAATCGTGAATTTGTGGCAAAATAGTGTCTGGAGCCGACCGGCTCCTGCTTTCACGTATCATACTGGAAAGGAGAGACACTATGGCAGAATTGACTGAGATTCGCTGGCATGGTCGGGGTGGGCAGGGTGTGGTCACGGCCGGTAAATTACTGGCCGAGACCGCTATGGGCACGGGCCAGTACTTCCAGGCCTTCCCCGACTACGGGCCAGAACGGATGGGCGCACCGATCCGCGCCTACACCCGTCTGAGCCCCGAACCCATCACCATTCACTCCCAGATTGAGGAGCCTGATGTGGTGCTGGTGCTCGATCCCACGCTGTTGGGAACTGTACCGGTCACTGAAGGACTCAAGGAAGATGGCATGTTGCTGGTCAATACCTCGATGAGCCCGGCCGAGGTGCGTCAAATCACGGGCTTTCGGACCGGCAAAGTCTTCACCGTGGATGCCAGCCACATCGCTATCGAGGAAATGGGGCGAGAGATTACCAACACCCCTATGCTGGGGGCCTTCGCCCGTGTGACGGGTTTTTTCGACATAGATGACCTGGCCGAGCAGTTGCATGCCTGGTTTGGTAAGAAGATCACGGCGGAAGCCATCGAGGCCAACGTCCGGGCGATGCGCCGTGCGGCCGAGGAGGTGATGGAGGGGTAGACTGGGAAAGTAAGTTATGGACGACGGTCTGTGCGCCGATCTGCCAACATACCAACACCACAAGGAGTAAAGGCTATGACAGAGTTAAGAGGATGGAGGGAGATACCCATTGGAGGGATGATCCTGGAGGCTGGCAATTCCGTCGAGTACAAGACCGGCGGCTGGCGGGCTTTCCGGCCGGTCTTCGGCGAGGCCAAATGCATCCACTGCATGCAATGTTGGCTCTTCTGCCCCGATTCCAGCATCCTGGTGGATCCTGAGAACGAGAAGATGGTCGGTTTTGACCTGGAGTATTGCAAAGGTTGCGGCATCTGCGCCTCGATCTGCCCTGTCAACGCGAAGGTGATTCGCAAAGCAGGGGAGGAACTGGCGCGAGATGACCCGCGCCTGTGCATCCGCATGATCGAAGAAGGGAAGTTCCAGGAGTAAGGCGATGAGCAAATTTGAAGCGTTAACCGGAAATGCGGCGGTCGCTACGGCGATGCGCCAGATTAACCCCGACGTGGTGGCCGCTTACCCCATCACGCCCCAGACTTCCACCGTCCAGACTTTCGCCGACTTCGTTGCCGATGGGTTGGTGGACACGGAATTTGTCTGTGTGGAGAGCGAGCATAGCGCGATGAGCGCCTGCGTCGGCGCATCAGCGGCCGGGGCGCGGGTGATGACTGCTACTGCCGCCAATGGCCTGGCGCTAATGTGGGAGATCCTCTACATCGCTGCCTCTAACCGCTGCCCTATTGTAATGAGCCTGGTCAACCGGGCGCTCTCGGCTCCCATCAACATCCACTGTGATCATTCCGATGTGATGGGTATACGGGATAGCGGCTGGCTCATTTTATTCTCCGAAAATGGACAGGAGGCGTATGATAACCTCATCCAGGCAGTTCGCATCGCCGAGCACCCCGACGTGCTGCTCCCAGTGGCGATCTGTCAGGACGGCTTCATCACCAGTCACGCATTGGAGCGGGTGGAGATATACGACGATGCGGACGTGAGAGCGTTCGTGGGCGAATACAAGCCCCAGTGGCCACTGTTAGACCTGGAGCACCCTAAAACCTACGGCCCGCTGGACTTCTACGACTACTACTACGAGCACAAGCGGCAGCAGGTCGAGGCGATGGAGCACGCCCAGCGAGTGATTCTGGAGGTGGCGGAGGAATTCAACCGCAAATTCAACCGCAACTATGGCCTGTTCGAGCCCTACCGACTGGAGGACGCGGAAGTGGCGGTGATCGTCGCCAACTCGACAGCCGGCACGGCTAGAGTGGTGGTGGACAGGCTGCGGGACGAGGGGCTAAAGGTGGGGCTGCTCAAGCCTCGCGTCTTCCGTCCCTTCCCGGCGGAAGAACTGGCAGATGCGTTGAGCCACCTCAAGGCAGTGGCGGTGATGGATCGCTCCATCTCCTTCGGCGCGATGGATAACGCCGGCCCCTTGTTCCTGGAACTGGCGGCGGCGCTGGCGCTCCACGGGGTGCAGGTACCAATGGCCGACTACGTCTACGGCCTGGGTGGACGGGACATCTTGCCTCATGAGATCGAACGGGTCTACCGCGACGCGCTCAAGGTTGCCGAAACCGGACGGGTGGAGCGGAGAGTGACGTACCTGAGCGTGCGGGAGTAAATCGCGTATCGCCAATCGCAAATCGCGTATCGCAGGAGGAGAGATGGCTTTCAGGTTCGAGGGACTGGAGATATGGCATCTGGCACGGGAGTACGCGACGCATATCTATGCAATCACCGCCCGCTTCCCCAGGCACGAGCGCTTTGCGCTGGCGGATCAGTTGAACCGTGCAGCCAATTCTGTTGTCCTGAACATCGCCGAGGGATCAGGACAAGACACCACCGCCCAATTCAATCGCTACCTGGGCATTGCGACAGGCTCGGTCTGTGAGGTGGTTAGCGGACTCTTCTTGGCCCTCGACCGGGGCTATATTGACAAGGCTACCCATGCTCGCCTCTATGACGAGGGCGACCGGCTGATTCGCAAAATCACGAACTTCCGCAAGACCCTGCGATAAGCGATAGGCGATGAGCGATAGGCGAGAAGCGATAGGCGAGAAGCGATGTGCTCTTAGCCTGAGTGATGAGAAATCAAGGAGTATTACTATGCCAACCAAGTTGATCCCAAAAGAACTAGCCAAGCGCCCGGAGCGACTGGCCCCGGGGCACCGGCTGTGTGCCGGCTGTGGCGCTTCCATCATCGTGCGGCAGATACTGGCGGCGATTGACGAGCCAGTAGTTATGAGCTGCGCCACCGGCTGTTTGGAAGTGGCGACGACTATTTATCCCTACACCGCTTGGCGGATGCCGTGGATTCACAACGCTTTTGAGAATTCCGCCTCCACGATGGCCGGCATCGAGGCAGCCTACCGCAGCATGGTGCGGCAGGGAAAGATTCCTGAGCAGAACGTAAAGTTCCTCGCCTTCGGCGGCGACGGCGGCACTTACGACATCGGTATCCAGGCGCTCTCCGGGGCGGTCGAACGAGGGCACCAGTTCCTCTACGTCTGCTACGACAACGGGGCCTATATGAACACCGGCATTCAGCGCTCCAGCGCCACTCCCTTCGGCGCGCACACGACTACTTCACCGGCGGGCAAGGTCATTCCCGGCAAGCAGCAGTTCCGCAAGGACTTGACCGCTATCATGGCTGCCCACGGTATCCCCTATGTGGCCCAGGCTGCGCCCAGCCAGTGGCGTGACCTGATGCAAAAGACACGCAAGGCGGTGAACTGCGGCGGGCCGGCCTTTATGAACGTACTCTCATCCTGCAACCGGGGCTGGCGGCATGGGACGGATGAGACTATTGAGATCACTCAATTGGCAGTGGATACCTGCTATTGGCCACTGTACGAGGTCGAGAACGGTGAGTGGCGGCTGACCTACAAGCCGAAGGAGAAGAGGCCGGTAGAAGAGTGGCTGAAGCGGCAGGGACGGTTCCGCCATCTTTTTAGGCCGGAGAACCGACACCTGATTGACGAACTACAGGCGGAGGTGGACCGTCGCTGGGAGCGGTTATTGAGGCTATGCGGCGAGGCGTAGTCCTCATTTAGAACCTATCCGGTAATTACTCAGTCAACCCCAGATAGGGCGTTGGAGCGCATCCTTTGGGACGCGGACGAACGCCGCCAAACGCTGATTTTTGAATTTGATCTGCGGAAATCTGCGTTAATCTGCGTCCGATCTCGAATCTGGCGGATTGGCTGAGTAGCTACTCTTGATCGGTCGTCATACCCCAACGCAAGCGCCACCGGTGTACCCGGTGGCGCTTGCAATCAACCATCATACCGGACCCTGCCGTGCCGTGTGCCGGTGTGTTTTGAACCTGCTCTCGCAGGTGGGAGCCTGCTCAGTG
>QMOC01000089.1 GCA_003648085.1 Chloroflexota bacterium | reverse complement strand
GTTGAAACATATTCTTTAGGACGCAGATGAACGCTGATAAACGCTGATTTTTTGATCTTATCTGCGAAAATCTGCGTGAATCTGCGTCCGATTCTGAGTTCGGCGGGGTGGCTGAGTAGTCACAATTGAACTTATTCTGTTCCGGTTTGAGTGGAAGCCGAAAACTGGGCTAGACATCAAAGGAGGCAGAAATGCGCGGTGGCAGAATACTCATCATTGTGGGTGGCATCCTCTTTGTCGGGGCACTGGCAGTGGGGTTGCTTTTGCTAAGAAGCCGAGGTGTCCAGCAGGCGACCACGCCTGTCCCTGAGGGCACTCCTCAGCCGGAATTGCCCACGGGTGTGACCGAGATTGTCGTGGCGGTGCAAAACATCCCCCGTGGCATGCGCATCACCGAGGACATTAACGCCGTGGCTTTACAAAGTTGGCCGGCAGACGCGGTGCCTGAAGGGGCGATCACCGATCTCGAGGCTGTCTATGGCCGCGTTGCCCGCGTGGACATTGTGCGGGAGATGCCGCTTCTGGAGGATATGCTCACCGAGGAGGCGGGCGACATGGGCGCCGTGGGCTCTGACGCAGCGCTTCGGATCCCGCCGGGAAAGGTGGCTTATGCATTGCCGGTGGCGCGCTATTCTAGCGTGGCCTGGGCGCTCCGGCCGGGCGACCATGTGGACATCATACTTTCACTGTTAATGGTGGATTTGGATGAGGAGACCCAGACCATCCTGCCTAACAACATGGCCTGCATCTCTCCGCCTGAGGGTGAAGGTTGCGTGAGTGGGCCGATGGGGCGACTGGAGGTTTTACCCAACGGCTGGCTGGTCAACGTGACGTCCAGTGAGGGGCAGCGCCCACGGCTGGTGACGCAACTGACGGTCCAAGATGCTGAGGTATTGTATGTGGGCGAGTGGCCGATGGAGGAGCGGCCCCCTGCTGAAGGGGAAGAACTGCCCGAGGAGCAACAGCCTACGCCTCCCCCGCGAGCAGAGGTCGAACCGTTGATTCTAATCGTCACGCGGCAGGATGCCATAGTGCTGGACTACGCCCTCGCGGCCGGTGCACGGATCAACTTGCTGCTGCGCTCGGCTGGCGAAACGGGACCGGTGACCACGGAATCGGTCACGTTGCAATATATAATGGAACGTTTTAACATTGAGTTGCCACCGAAGTTGCCGTATGGGACCACACCGCCGCTCATGCGATTGGAACGCATTCCCAAGAGCGAAGCGGCCGGTCAGTACGGGGGAGGGGAATAGGAGGGAGGCATAGTGTGAGGCAACCGGTTGGTGAGAGGATCCGCGTCCTGATCATTGACGACGTTGCTGAGACGCGGGAGAACCTGCGCAAACTGCTCTCCTTCGATGCCGACATCAAAGTCGTCGGTGCGGCAGCCTCGGGACCGGAAGGCATTGAACTGGCCAAACAGTTCCAGCCTCACATCGTCCTTATGGACATTAACATGCCCGGTATGGATGGCATCACTGCAACGGAGGTGCTTCTGCGAGAGGTGCCGACGGCTCAAGTGGTGATGCTCTCCGTGCAAGGCGAGACTGACTACTTGCGCCGGGCGATGCTTGCTGGTGCGAGGGACTATCTCACCAAGCCGCCCAGTGGTGACGAACTGATGAACACCATCCGTCGGGTCTACGAGACGGGGAAGACCCGGGCGGCGATGATAGCACCTGTACAACCGGCTGCTCATGTGACTGTCCCGGGTGAGGGGCGTCGGGCTTTGCGTGAGGGAGATATTATTGCTGTCTTCAGTCCCAAAGGCGGCGCGGGGTGTACGACTATAGCGGTCAACCTGGCGATCGCGTTGCAACAGATGGTTGGCAGCGGACAGAAGGTCGCGCTTATGGATACCAACCTCCAGTTCGGTGATGTGGGGGTGATGCTCAACTTACAGGCCAGTCGAAGCATCGCAGACCTGGTGCCCCAAATTGACGATCTGGACGGTGACATGCTGGGCAGCGTGCTGACCCCTCATGGGTCGGGAATCAAGGTACTGTTGGCCCCACCTCATCCAGAAGCGGCGGAGAGCTTGCTGCTCAGCACGTCGTCGGATGAGGGAGGGGGAGGTAATTCAGCGCTTGGAGCGATCTTGAGGTTGATGCGCGAGGAGTTTAATATCATCGTCGTGGATATGTGGAGTTGGATAGATGATATTGCATTGACCGTCTTTGACGCTGCGGCGCTGATCGTGCTTGTCGTGGCGCCGAACATCCCGGCCATTAAGAGCGCCCGGCTGTTCCTCGAAGTAGCGGAGAGACTCCACTATCCGATGGAGAGGATCGCGTTGGTAGTTAACGGTGTGGACCGGCGCCTGGGTATTCGGGTAGAGCAGATTGAGCAGGCGATGATACCCGTGGCAGTCCAGATCCCGTTGGATGAGCGTTCAGCGGTGGCGGCTGCCAACCGTGGTGTGCCGCTCATCATGCGCGATCGGAATCGGCCCATTTCCCAGAGTATCCTGCGGCTTGCCAAATACGTCTGTAGTAAGTTGTCGGAGGCTGAGGAAGGTGAAGAGGAGCAGGGGGAGGCACCGGCAGTAGTGAGGGAAACGGGAGGGACGGGTCTGCTGCGGCTAAGACAAGCCTTTGAGCGATGAGAGGGCGGGTTGGGAGTGTTTCAGGCTGGCTAGAGGGGTGAGGTGAGGAAATGTCATTACTGAGGCGAATTCAAAGAGAAGAGGAAAAGGCTACGCGTGGGCCTGCACGGATGGCTGAGTTGCGCGTGCGTCGCCAGCCACCGTCTCCGGCTCAAGATGCCTACTTGGACCTTAAGGCGCGCATCCAGAACAAGTTGATTGCGGATCTGGACCCGACGATGGATGTCACCAAGACGGATGAGGTACGTCGCACGATCGAGGAGATGTACAACGACATCCTGGCTCAAGAGAACATTGTCCTCAGTCGGGCGGAGCGACAGCGGCTGTTTGAGCAGATCGTGGCAGAGATATTGGGCCTGGGACCACTGGAGCCGTTTCTGGCCGATCCCACCATCACTGAGATTATGGTGAACGGGGCCAAGAATATCTACATCGAGCGCGAAGGAAAAATCCAGCGCACGAAGGCTGTCTTTGAATCGGATGAGCACCTGATGCGCATTATCGAGCGCATCATCGCTCCTCTGGGACGGCGCATTGATGAAAGTTCTCCCTATGTGAATGCGCGTCTTCAAGATGGCTCCCGGGTGAATGCGGTGATCCCACCGATCTCTCTGATCGGACCAGTGCTCACGATTCGTAAGTTCTATAAAATCCCCCTTACGGTCGAAAAGTTGATTGAGTTGGGCACTGTCACACCGGAAGCGATGGAGTTACTCAGGGCTTGCGTGGTGGCAAAACTGAACATTTTGATCTCAGGGGGCACCGGTTCCGGTAAGACGACCCTGTTGAACATCCTCTCTGGTTTTATCCCTGAAGGTGAGCGTATCATCACCATTGAGGATGCCGCCGAATTGCAATTACG
Source organism: Chloroflexota bacterium (assembly GCA_003648085.1). Lineage (GTDB taxonomy): Bacteria > Chloroflexota > Anaerolineae > B4-G1 > B4-G1 > B30-G15. The sequence goes on along the minus strand of QMOC01000089.1, from coordinate 4,653 downwards.
CCAGGAACACGTCGTGACGTTAGAATCGCGCCCGCCCAATATCGAAGGGCGGGGCGCGGTCACCATTCGAGACCTGGTGATCAACAGTTTGCGGATGCGCCCAGACCGTATCATCGTAGGCGAGTGTCGCGGTCCTGAGGCCTTTGATATGCTCCAGGCGATGAATACCGGCCACGAAGGGAGCATGACCACCGTTCATGCCAACAGCCCACGTGATGCGCTGGCCCGTCTGGAAAATATGGTTCTGATGGCGGGGATGGACCTGCCCCATCGGGCCATCCGTGAGCAGATCGCTTCCGCGCTGGATGCGGTTGTACATCTGGAGCGCATGCGGGACGGCTCTCGCAAGATCGTGTCCATTGCGGAGATTGAAGGGATGGAGGGGGATGTGGTCACCATGTCCGACCTTTTCAAATTTGAGTTGGCCGGGTACGAGAATGGTCGGGTAGTCGGTGCACTACGGCCTACGGGCCTGCGTCCTAAGTTCATAGAGAAGATTGAGGCCTCCGACATTCATCTGCCGCCTACCATCTTTGGTGCCGGGCGAAGGCTGCGGTATTAGATTCTGTTTCACGCTCTACGGTGGGGGCAGGGTAGCGAGTGGAGGATGAAGGATGCTCTGGATATCGGTAGCGCTTGCGATAATCGGCTTGGGTGTGATAGTGGGGGGGCTTATCATGACCCGCCGGACCGGTCGTTCCCTCGTCGAGGAACGGCTAGGTCTGGAGGAGGTGGAAACGACTGTTGCTGCAGAGCGTCGTTCGCCGTTGGGAGATGCTCTTGACCGGGCGCTGGCCCGCAGTGGGGTGGCGGCTGACCTGGCCACCCAGTTAGCACGTGCGGACATTCAGTTAACGGTGGGCGAGTTTCTGGCGACAACGTTGATTGTGATGATCCTGTGTGGAGGTGCAGCCTATCTTCTGACGCGCCATGTCTTGCCAACGGTGTTGGCCTGTGTGGGAGGATTCTTTATCCCTCGTTGGTACATCGCGCTTGTGCGACGGCGACGACTACGGGCATTCGACGATCAACTGAGCGACACCATCAATCTGATAGTCAATTCCCTCCGCGCAGGCTACAGCATCTTGCAGGCGATGGAAGCAGTGGCGGAGGAGATGGTGCCACCGATCTCCACCGAATTCGGTCGGGTGGTGCGGGAGGTGCAGTTAGGCCTGACGTTGGAGCAGGCGCTGAGCAATATGCTACGCCGCGTTCCCAGCGATGACCTGGACATGATGGTCACGGCGATCAGCGTGCAACGTGAGGTGGGCGGCAATCTGGCCGAGGTGTTGGATACGATCAGTTATACCATTCGAGAGCGGATTCGGATTAAAGGCGAGATCCGTGCTCTCACGGCCTATGGTCGTGGTGCAGGCGTCATGCTCAGCGCCATCCCGGTTATCTTGGCGGTGCTCGTTTACTTCATCAATCCTGAGTTCATGTCGCTGTTGTTCGTCCATCGCTGTGGGTGGGTTATGATTGGCATAGCAATTCTGGGAATCGTGTTGGGTTTTCTGATCATCCGCAAGATTGTGGATATTGATGTGTAGTGAGTGACGGACTTCTGAGCGAGGGAAGGCTGATATGGAGATTGTGGTTCTGGCCGTCATAGGCTTACTTATACTGGTAGGGTTGCTCTTCATCATTATCGGTCTGGCTCGGCAACGGCAGCCTGACTCCATTGAAGACCGTCTGGCCAGGTTTGGTGCGTTGGAACGGCCACCTACGCTGGAGGAGATCGAACTGGCGCGACCTCTCACTGAGCGTGTGCTGGCACCTTTGCTGAGAAGCCTGGCCCAGTTTGTGACGCGCTTCACACCACGGAAGAGCATGGAGGCAATTCAGCATAAACTTGACCTGGCGGGCAATCCCTACGGCTGGGGGCCCAGGGAGTTCTGGGGTATTCGCCTGCTGGCAGCGCTCCTACTGGGAGGGCTGGGATTTGCTGTATTGCTGCTGGGAAAGAATTTGGATCTCCTACGACGTGTGCTGCTGGTCGGCGCGGCGGTTGGATTGGGTTATTATTTGCCGGTGTTGTGGCTGGGGAGGAAGATCCGGAGACGTCAGCACTCCATCATCAGGTCGCTGCCCAATGCGCTTGATTTGTTGACCATATGCGTTGAGGCGGGTTTAAGTTTTGAGGCTGCTATGGCCAGGGTGGCTGAGAAGTGGGATGATGACCTGAGCCTGGCCTTTCGGCGGGTGCTCCAGGAGATCCAGTTGGGCAAACTGCGCCGCGACGCACTGCGTGACATGTCGGATCGCATGGAGGTCCCGGACGTGGCAACTTTCGTGGCAGCCATCATTCAGGCGGAACAACTGGGTGTCAGCATTGCCAGAGTGCTGCGCATTCAATCGGATCAGATGCGCGTGCGGCGGCGACAGCGGGCCGAAGAACTGGCCCGCGCAGCGACGCTCAAAATATTGCCCCCAGTCGCTTTTCTGATCTTCCCGGCTATTTTCATTGTCCTGCTGGGGCCGGCTGCCATAAAATTGATGACGGTGCAGATACCGGCGTTTAATCTTTTTGGTTTCCCCTGAGTAGATGGTCGTACCCCGAACATCAGCCGTACTGACAATCCGTGGCCTTCAGACGTGGTTTCTTAATCTCCTTTTTCCCCCCCGCTGTGTTGGTTGTCATCAGGTGGGCGTGTGGCTATGCGCTGATTGCCTGGCTCAGATTCCTCATATCGAGCCCCCTTTTTGCACTCGCTGCGGAGACGCGGTCGTGGCCAGCGGTCTCTGTGCACGTTGCCAAACTGCTCCCTTGCAGATCGAGTGTATACGCTCGGTCGTCTATTTTGAAGGAGTACTCCGTGAGGCAATGCACCGGTTCAAATACCGTCGGCTGACCGCGTTGGCTGAACCTCTAGGGGCCATGATGGCGGAGTACTGGATGCAACATCCGATACCGGCGGACGTGGTGGTGCCCGTTCCACTGCACGCTGCCCGTCTGCGCGAGCGTGGATACAATCAGGCAGCGTTGCTGGCCCGCGAGATGGCCCGCCGGGTCGGGCTGGCGGTGGATGAGCGGACGTTGGTACGGCAGCGTGCGACAGCCTCGCAAGTCAAACTTAATGCCAAGCAGCGGAAGGAGAATGTGCGCGACGCTTTCTGTTGCTCCAGCAACGCATTGGCCGGAAAGCAAGTACTACTGGTTGACGATGTATGTACCACGGGCGCTACATTGGAGGCCTGCGCAGTAGCCCTGCGCGAGGGTGGGGCGCGTGGTGTGCGGGCTTTGACGTTAGCCCGTGCGCGTTGAGAGTGCATCAGAAAAATTGAGTGGAGGCCCGGCTTCAGCCGGGAACCCCCCGCTGAAGTGGGGCGTCCGGAGTATTTTTCGATGCTCTTTTGAGTGTTGTCTCTACACCAAACTTGTTACAGGAGGTGACCCCATGGAAGTGTCTATCTTGGCTCGGAATATGGAAGTGACTCCGCGTTTAAGAGAGTATGTAGAGCGGAAGGTTGGGAAACTGGATCGCTACTTGCCCTGGATTGATGAGGCACGGGTTGACTTGACGGTCGAGAACACGCGCAGTGCTGCTCATCGGCAGGTCGCGCAGTTGACGGTGCGGGTGCATGGTACGATCTTGCGGGCTGAGGAGCGTACCAGTGATATGTTTGCTTCGATTGACGCGGTGTTGGATAAGATGTATCGTCAGATTGCGCGTTACAAAGGCAAGCGTCGGAATCGGTGGCATGCGGCCGCCGCTGAGGAACTCCCCATTGAGGAGCCGGTGGAGGAGACGGAGGGGGAGATCGTCCGCATCAAGCGCTTCGAGGTCCGACCGATGACGCCGGAGGAGGCAATTGAGCAAATGGAGTTACTGGGTCACCGCTTCTACGTCTTCTTGAATGCGGACGAGGATGCCATCAATGTGGTGTATAAGCGGGATGACGGCAACTACGGTTTGTTGCAGCCGGAACTGGCCTGAAACTTGATAGGAGCAGGGTTGTCCCACCAGGGGCGGGTTACCCCGCCTCTATGCATAGGGGAAGGGTGTGGTGGCTGGGGAAGTAACCCTGTTCCTCCTGGTCGGGGGGTGGGGCCAGAGCGAGGTGGAACGGGCGCTGGACGGGGCGCACCGGGCTGCGGCCCGTGATCTGCTGGAGGCATTGCTGTGCACGGGCACGATTGGCCGGGCTGTGGTCGCTACCGATGATCCCGCCTGGGGCGAGGCGCTGGCCGATCTTCCCGTTGAGGTGGATCTCGATCCACCGGGAGAGGCCTTTCACTTCGGGCGGCGGCTGGCCGGATTGATTGAGCGGTATGATGCGCAGCGCGTGTTATACAGCGGAGGCGCATCGGCCCCGTTGCTGAGCGCCGAGCGCTGGGCCGAGGTGCTGGCCCGCTTGGGAGAGGCAGAGCGGCTGGTGATCACCAATAACCTGCACTCCTGCGATTGGGTGGGGTTTGTTCCTGCGATAGAGGTGGCACCGCTGATCGCTCAGGAAGCGAATGATAACGCGGTGGCCTGGGCGCTGGGTCACGAAGGCGGTCTGCCGGTTGAGAGCCTGCCCCCCTCGGCTGCTACGCGCTTTGATCTGGATACGCCGGCAGATTTGCTGATCGCGCAGCGCCACCCGGGTATTGGGCCGCGTCTGCGCCGTTTCCTCAACGATCTGGGGTGGGAAGCGCCGTGGTTGGGC
>QMOC01000088.1 GCA_003648085.1 Chloroflexota bacterium | reverse complement strand
TACACGCGCATGCTGGAAATGAAGGTCGTGGACAGACTGATATTCACCGACACGCTCAGGCCAGAGTCGGTGGCCAGGCGCAAGGAACGGTTCTTTGAGCGGGTTTACCGCATTGGAAAGAGGCTTTAGGATGGCCAGGACCGCCGTTCAGACCGTCGTTCAGATTGACACGGGCAACTTTACCAACGTCTTCCTGATCCAGGGTAACAGGGGATTCACCCTTGTGGACACCGGCAACCCTGGCAGGGCAGACCGCATCCTGGCGCGGCTGGCAGACTATGGCGTCGCGCCAAGCGCTGTCCGCCTGATCCTGCTTACGCACGGGCATGTGGACCACTTCGGTAGCGCCGCCGCGCTCAGGGAGCGGACCGGAGCGCCGGTAGCCGTCCACACTCTGGACGCCGATGCGGTGCGGCAGGGCATCCACCGGCCTGGTAGTCTCCATCCCACGGGACGGCTGGTGGCACTTCTGATGCGGCTTCCCGCCCTGCGGAACCTCGCCGTGCCCGATCGTGCCCCTGCTCTGGAGCCGGACATCGTGTTCGAGGGTGGGTTCCGGCTGGACGAGTATGGCGTCGCCGGACGGGTGCTTCACACGCCAGGGCATACGCCCGGCTCCGTCTCGGTGCTCCTCGACAGCGGCGAGGCCATCGTGGGGGACCTGGTGATGGGCAGACTGATGGGCCTGCTCCCCAAGCCAGGCCCACCCATCGTCGCCTGGGACCTGGAGCGCAATTGGGAGAGTGTGCGCCAGTTGACCGCCCTTTCGCCCCGCGTCATCTACGTCGGACACGGTGGACCGTTCGAGGACCTGTCTGGCTTGGTTAAAAGATACAAGGAGAGCGTTGTAGGGTGAAGTAGAGGTATCTCCATTTGACAAAAACAAGACCCTGTGATATTGTTACATCAAAATATAGTCAGAGCGCCAACATCATCGCTCTGCTCGCTCTCTATCTCCTCATCTGCACCGCCACTATCCTTTATCCCGCCGTCTTTCCTCAATTATGCAGAGCGCATCAGCCTGAGGGCGATCATTCGCCGGAGAGTAGGAGCTCTCCAGCATAGTTCCCGGTGCAAAACTCGACGGAGGCCTCGATTTATCGGGGTTCTCCCGGCTGAAGCCGGGCCTCCGACCCCGTTTTGCACTGAGAACCAGCATGGGCGGCCCGTCCCGTAGATCTACTCCTCATCGTAACTGGCGGGGGCTCGTTTCCCCATTTTCATTGGGCGAAGCCAATAAGGTATCAATAAATCGGGAAGAGATTGATATAGCAGGTCTCCCTAGAGGCCGAAATCGGCGTCAGGGGACGTCTCCTGCCGACTACTAAAAGCATAGTCCGAAAGGAGGTCCATATGCCCAAATTCCTTGAATCCGTAATCAGGAATCACTGGGGCGGAGCCCTGAAAGGAGCACGATATGCGTAAACTCGTCGTATGGATAGCAGTGGGGTTGATACTGGTGCTGATCACCCTGATACCGCCTGGACTGGTCACCAGCCAACAGCCCTCGCTGCCGGCGGAGTGTGAGGAACTTGCTTTCTCCATCGAGGAGGATTTCCTGACCTATGGCCCTGAGCCGCCCGACGGGAACCCCATCATCTCCGACGGTGACCTCCTCGGCCCTAACTGCGTAGTGTGTGCCCGCAACCTGGACTTGGTGGGGCTCTTCGATGTGCCGGCAGACCTAGGCCTGGACGCTGCCGATGTCATAGACGTGGAGGGCTACCTGGTGGCCTTCTCCACCGAACTGAACAGCCCCAACGTGGGCCAGTTCACCGCGGGCGACCTTCTGGTCACCGACGGGAATATCATCCCTAACGTTGCCCTCACCGATCCCTTCGGTGCAGGATACGACATCGGTCTGGATGCTCTCCACTTCGTAGGGGCCATGGACAACATCCTTGCCTTCCTGGACGAAGCGAAACAAATGACTCGAGATGACTGGTTGGCAAGCCCAGGCACCCTGGCTCAGATGCTCGCCCGGTACGAGGTTGATATCTGGTTCTCCACCGAAGAGACGTTCAAGATCGTGGATGTGCCCGTCTTCTTGGATGGCGACCTGCTGTCGGCTCGCGATGGCGTCATCGTGGCTGGCAACAATGACCTCCTACCGCTCAGCGTGCCCGCTGGCATCCCTAACCGGGGGGTTGACTTTGGCCTGGACGCAGTCACCGGCAACCGGGCTGGCGACGAGGGGTGGATCCGCTTCTCCACCGAACTCCTCTACGAGGATGAGCTCAATTTCACCGATGGAGACGTGCTAAAGTACGGCAATGGGGTGATCCGTACCAACCAGAGTCTGGTTCTGTGCTTCGAGCCCAAGGCCGATTTCCTGGGCCTGGATGCCCTCCACATGGCCCTCGAAGAGCGGCCCACCAGGCTCTACGTGCCGGTGATCCTCAAGATCGTTGAGGAGGCCTTTCAATGAGATGCCCAGACTCTTGGTTATGGCACTTGATCATCCGATGGAAAGGAGGACATAAAATGCAAAAGCCTGTCAGAATTATAGCACTGCCAGTGGCATTGATGCTGATCCTGCTGTTGTCGGCGGGTTTGGTCCACGGCCAGGTTGGCCCGGATGCCTTGAAGTACTGTGAGGAATTTGCCTTCTCCACCGAGGAGGATTTCGTGACCCAGGGCCCTGAGCCGCCCGATGGAAACCCCATCATCTCCGATGGGGATCTCCTCGGCCCCAACTGCGAAGTGTGCGCTCGCAACTACGATCTGCTACACGATACCTTTGACGTGGATCAGGACTTGGGCCTGGATGCCGCCGATGTCATAGACGTGGAGAACTACCTGGTGGCCTTCTCCACCGAACTGGACAGCCCCCATGGTACCTTCACTGCCGGCGACCTTCTGGTCACCAACGGGGCCATCATCGCCAACGTCGCCCTCACCCACCTCTTCCAGGTAGGGTACAAATACGACATCGGTCTGGACGCCCTCCACTTTGTGGGGGATCTGGGCAACATCATTGCCTTCCTGGGCGAAATCCAACAAATCGGCCGGGATTTCTGGGTGCAGAACCCGGGTGCACTGTCGGAGATGCTCATCCAATACGACATTGACATCTGGTTCTCCACCGAAGGGACCCTGGGGCCTGTGGATGCGCCCGTCTTCCTGGATGGAGACCTGTTGTCAGCGCGCTACGGCATCATTGTGGCCCCTAACAAGGACCTCCTGCCGCCCAGCGTGCCCGCTGGCATCCCCTACCAGGGAGTTGATTTTGGACTGGACGCGGTCACCGGCATCCGGGTTGGCGATGATCCGCAGATTCACTTCTCCACCGAGATCCTCTACCAGAATGAACCGAGTTTCACCGATGGAGATATGTTGAAGTACGGCGATGGGGTGGTGGCCAAGAACATAGACCTGATCCAGTGCTTCGAGCCCATGGCCGGGGAACTGGGGCTTGATGCCCTGTCGGTTAACATCCCGATTACACGACCGTGCGAGAGCAGGATCACCCGCATTGCTGGCGTGGACGTGGCCGACATCGGCCTCGATGGCATGGCTATGACGGGCACTGTGGGTAGTCCCGCCATCCTCGCCCCCGTCCCCTTCGGGGGTTGGATAGACATCCAGGGCAGCATCTGCCCAGACGTGGACCGCTTCCGCGTGCTCTACCGTCTGGCCGGCTCAGCCAACCCCTGGACCCCTATTCCGGTGGAGGCCGCGCGCGGTTGGGAGGTCAAAGTGGATGCTTTCTTCCCGCCAGGGCCTGACTGCCTGGGCACAGCCGGTTGGTCCTCCGACGTCAGCGGCTGGTACAACGCCTCCGACTACCGCAACCTCACTTACCCTGTTCTCGGCGGTTGCAACACCGATCTGGCCCTCACCGTGTGGAATTCGGGCGCCGCTGTGAACGGCGGAGATGAGCTCTACGAGGTGGTGCTGGAGACTGAGACGGCGCTGGGGGTCTTCAGCGATACCGTGCGCCTAGTGCAGTTGGACAACACTCCGCCCATCGCTGAACTGGACAAGCAGCCGGGCACGTGCGATGTCTACAGCGACGATGACATGCCTCTCATGGTCACAGCCCGAATCACCGACACCCACTTCTACGAAAGTCAACTCTGCATCACGGGCGATGGCTATGGGACACACTGCTATACTTTGACCACCTACTACGACGATCCCGGCGACAACCTCATCGAGACCGGCACCAAGAACTGGCCCGCCTTTGTGGACCTGCATCCGGTGGACACGCACCACCTGGATCCTAATCCCGTGGAGTGTGGCTACACCGTCTGGCTCACCGCCTGGGAGCGGACGCTGTGGTGTAAGTTCAATTTCCCTAACAATCAAGCCTATCACTACCCCGGCCACAGGCACGACTGGGATGGCTGGACCTTTGACTACACGCCTACACCTTAACGCTCTCGATGCAGCGTCGGGGGTGGCCTAAGAATCCTTAACACGGCGGTTAAAACCGCGTGCTACCTCATGCGAAGTCGCCCTGCGGCGACTTTCCAGCCCGCCGGAGGGCGGGCTTTGCAGAGGTAGACCGCGACTTCAGTCGCCGGGCTCTGAGAAGACCTGGCGGGGTGCTCGCTTCGGAGTGGGTGCCCCGCCGGGTTCGATGGGCCGCGACTTGAGTGAGTGGCCTGGCACCGCTTCCGGGCAGGGTCCATACAGTGCAGTGAACAAGGCGGAGACAGTCGCAAGAGATGGAAACGCAGACCGTTTACGAAGACTTCTCGGCAGAGCCTGGCCCTGGCTGGCACCGCTACGTCGTGGACGCTGGCCGATTAGAGCCCACCGGCTCCACCCTCCGCTTCGTCATCGCCCATGCCACCTCCCACAGGTATTCCAATGCCCAGATTGACGATTACCAGGGCTTGCCCCGCCGCCGTTTCCTCTGGCGTCCCCCGCTACGGTTGACCGTACGGGCTCGCTTCTCCCACCCGGCCGGCCAACTGCAGGGCACCGCCGGCTTCGGCTTCTGGAACGACCCCTTCCTGATGACCGGAGTGCGAATGCCGTCCCTCCCCCGCGCCCTTTGGTTCTTCTACGCCTCGCCCCCTTCGAATATGAAACTGGATTTGCACACACCAGGTCACGGCTGGAAGGCCGCCACCATAGACGCACTGCGCCCCACTGCCCTCCTGCTGGCCCCTTTCGCACCGTTGGCGGTGTTACTGATGAACCTCCGCCCTCTTTACCGTGTCCTCTGGCTCCCTATCCAGCAGGCGCTGAATGTGCAGGAGGCCGTGGTCGGAGTGGAAATGACCGAATGGCATACCTACATCGTCGAGTGGGGGACGGAGCGAGCGCGTTTCAGCGTGGATGGAGAGCCGCTGTTGGAGGACGCCCCCTCGCCCCGAGGCCCATTGGGCTTTGTGATGTGGCTGGATAACCAATATATGATGGTCACGCCTCAGGGACGATTGGGCTGGGGTTTGCTGGATGTGCCGGGGCGTCAGTGGATGGAGGTGGACCGACTGGCGCTGGAGAACATCAGGGTTGGTAGCCCGGGGTCTGGCGAATTTCTTGACATATAATCAAGAGCATGGTAAAATAGGAACATCGTTCTGCATTATGGAATATGGCCCTGAGTTGCACTTGGGTCACCTGTTGGCCGTCGGTGAACTATCCTCGCTCTACCTTGCCCGGTGAAAGAGTCCCCTGATGAAGAAGCAAAGTTCGATCTCCAGCCTTCAGTCCGTGGAACGGGCCATCACGCTCTTAAAGACGCTGGGCAACGCGGCATCAGACCTGGGTGTGACCGACCTGAGTCAGCGGCTGGGGCTCCCCAAGAGCACCGTGCACCGGCTCCTGACTGCTCTAGAGCGGGGAGGGCTGGTCGAGCAGAATCCCACAACGGAGAAGTACCGGCTTGGCGTTGACCTGGTGAGGTTAGCAGGGCGGGTTCTGATGCGAATGGACCTGCTCCAGGTGGCTCAGCCTCATCTCCATGCCTTGGCCCAAGCATGCGAAGAGACGGTAAACCTCTCAATCTTGACCGACGATGGCAAGGTGATCAATATTGCTCGCTGCCCCAGCCCCCGTATGGTGCGCAACGTCGGTTGGCTCGGTCGCGAGATGTTCCCCCATAGCGTGTCCAGCGGGAAGGCGCTGCTGGCCTATTTGCCGGAGCAACAGGTCGAGCGCATCCTGAATGCGGGACTACCACGCTTCACCGGGAAAACAATCACCGACCCGACCCACCTCAAGAACGAGTTGGCGCACGTGCGCCAGCAGGGCTACGCTGTGGCTCAGGAGGAGTTGGAGGAAGGCCTGAGCGCAGTAGCGGCTCCCATTATGAACTACGAGGGGCACGTGATCGCTGCCATCAGCGTCTCGGGCCCCTCTTTTCGTCTGACTGAAGAACGGCTCGTGGAACTGGCGGAGATGACCCGCGACGCCGCGAAAGCAGTCTCCCATCAACTGGGGTGGGTGGGCGAGGAATAGCCCGATTCCTGCCCTTAACTCACAGAAAGGAGGTGACCTAGTACAGATTGAGCAACCCTTGTCCATCCAAAATCCAACTGCACAAAACAAGTATATCAGTTCACACATTCAGTAAAGAAAGGAGGAGAACATGTCTCGCATTGCGCGTTACGTCTTACCGATCCTGGCAGTGGTGGCCTTGATCCTCACGGCCTGCCAGCCGCAGGTAGTCGAGGTAACCAAGGAGGTCGTGGTCACCAAGGTGGTTGAGAAGGAGGTCGAAGTCACCAAGGTAGTCGAGAAAGAAGTCGAAGTCGTGGTCACGCCCGTCCCTGGCCGCTGCGCTCCGATGAGCATAGACGAGGTCGAGGAGATCAAGATCGGCGCGACAGTGCCGCAGTCCGCGCCCGGTGCTATCGCTGGCGGGCGGGCCATGATGACCGCCATCAACATTGCCGTGCAACACATCAACGACGAAGGCGGCATCCTGGGCAAGCCGGTCAAGGTGGTCTTCTACGACACCGCCAGCCTGCCCGAGCGCGGTACGGCCGCTGTGGAGTACCTGGTCACACAGGAGTGCGTGGTCGGCATTGTGGGTGAGTATCACAGTTCCGCCGGTGTGGCAATGAAAGAGGTATCCCACAAGTACCACATGCCCACCATCTTCGCCGAGACGTGGAACGACACCATCACCGGCGTCCAGTACCCGGAGGTCTTCCGCATCGCTCCGGCCTCGTCCATGGTCGCCGAGGCTGACGCGAACTATCTCCAGGACCTGGGCGTCGAGTTTGTCGTCATCGTTTCGGAGAACACGGACTATGGTGTGCCGGCAGCCGAGGCCACGCAGGAACGCCTGGCCGAGCGCGGCATCGAGTCCGAGACGTACCTGGCCGACAAGGGCACGCTGGACTACGCGCCGATCATCTCCCGCATCCAGGCCGGGCCGACCCCCGACGCCGTGCTGGTGCTGATCACCGGCGAGGACTCGTTCAACTTCGAGCAGCAGGCCGCCGAAGCCGGGCTGATGCCGAATGAGGAGACGATCTGCATCGCCAACCAGGTCGCCATTCAGTCGGATGTCTTCTGGGAGGCCGTGCCGGACGGCAACTGGTGCGCCTTCCGCAAGGTCGGTTTGGTGCCCGCACTGGCCAACGAGGTCACCAAGAAGTTCGAGGCTGACTACCGCAAGCACTTCAATTGGTTCCCCGAGTCCTTCGCGCTGGAGGCCTACGACTCGATGATGCTCATGGCCAAGGCCATCGAGAAGGCCGGCTCCCTGGACCCCGACGCCATCATCGAGGCGCTGGAGAGTTGGAACACCCGCGAGAACGGTATTCAGTTGGCTCAAGGCGTCTACTACTTCCCCTACGGCACGCACAACCCCGTCCCCGACGACGTGCCCGAATGGATGTGGCACCAATGGCCTGAGCCCGCCGTTCTGTTCCTCCAGTACTACGAAGTGGGGCAGGACGGTGACGATGCGGCTGTGGTCTGGCCGGAGCAGTACCAGACCCACGGGACGTTCTTGATCCCCTACGGCACGACGCCGTAACCGACTCGGGTCCCACGTCTGGATGTCTGAGGGGCGTCTGCGGAGCAGGCGCCCCTCACCCCAGGCGGGGCCTGGCAGTCTGCAGGACGTAGGCGATAGGTCGGATTTGCCTATCCGACTGCGGAATGTAGGAGATGCGATATGGAAATTACAGGTCAATACCTGATGAACCTGGTCCTCAACGGGTTGCTGATCGGCTCTATCTACGC
>QMOC01000087.1 GCA_003648085.1 Chloroflexota bacterium | reverse complement strand
GCGCCTACCTTCACGCTGTCGGGGCTGTACTTGAAGCGCACCGTCCACGCGCCCGGTTCCAGAAGCACGCCCCGGAAGTTGCCGTCCACGCGGGCGATCTCGACCTGCTGCTCGGTCTCCTCTCCTGCCCCCTGTGGCCGCACGAAGGCTTTCCAACCAGGGAAGTAACTATCGGCCAGGATGAGCCAACTGGGCTCGGAGATGGTCACGTCCACGAATACTTCGTTGATGGTGTAACTGGATACCGGCTGTGGGTTGGGAGTTGCCGGTTGCGGAGGGCGAGGTTGGAGATTAGAGATTCCGCGTTCAAGGATCACGTAGTCGCGGGGATCGTAGGACTGCACAGCAGCGCCAAAGTCGTCAGTTTCCACCGTCGCCGAGGTCGGGAGCGTGAAGGCGCGGGGCATCACTCCCAGGTTCTCGTACACCCGCACCGCATCGTCCTGGTAGACCAAGCGATACTTGGCCGGGTTGGGGATCTCCACCTCGGTGATGATGTACTTGACGTTCAGCAGGTCGGTGAGGGGACTATCCAGGCTCGACCATTGGTGAAAGGAAGCGATGCGGTTATACTGGGTCTCGCCTTGAGGTTCAATGAGCGCCATATAGTTGCGGTACTGGGCGGAGAAGAGCGAATCGTATCCGGCGACGCATTGCAAGTCGTAGAACATTCCTGTGTTGGCGTTCATCGTCTTGGTGGTGCCGGGTGGGGTGAAGGTGGCGTACCGCCAGAGGGAGGTGTCCTGCCGGAGGAACTCGACCACCGGCGGGGTGTAGTCCAGCAGTGCCGGGTCCACGGCCGGGTTGAAGCCCGCGCCAAAGGTGACAAAGTCCAGCACCAGCAGCCCCACCGCCAGAAACTTCCACACGGGCCGACGGCGGACGAAGATCGGGCAGCGGCTCACGCGCAGGACGATGCCGGTCGCCGTCAGCAGCAGGCCAAACAGCGCCACCCACTTGAACTCGTAGGAGTAGAAGGCACGATGGTCGGGGAAGGCGTTGGGGGCCAGGGCCAGGCTCCGGAAGATCCGCTCCACCAGCGGCTCGATCCGGGCGAACAAGATCCGGCTGAGGGCCAGGCCGACCAGCGTGGCGATTCCGCCCCAGAAAGCCAGCGCAGCGAGCAATGATACCGGCGAGAAAGAGGTGTTGAGTAGAAGGAGGTTGGAGATTGATGATTGGAGATTGCCTCCTGCTTCCTGCTCCCCTGCTCTTCTGCTCTTCTGCACCGCCTCCACCCCAAACCCCGCCAGCATCGCCACCGAGAGGGTGAGCGGGAAGACCCAGCGGAAAGGAGAATGAGATTGCTTGAGCAGCGGCAGCGCGTAGACGAGGGCGTAGAGCGGCGTGCCGAAGATGCAGCCCAACGAGAAGAGGGATAGGAGGGTAAAGAAGGCAACGTTCGAAGATCGCAGATTGTCTATTGCGGGTTGCCTATCGCTTATCGCAAATCGCCTATCGCTTATCGCAAATCGCTTATGGCGGGATGCGATGAATGATAAGCGATAAGCGACAAGCGAATCCCACACCGCGATGGTCGCCAGGAACAGCGGAAGGAGGCCCAGGTAGGCCCCGCCCTCGACATAGTTCTTGATGCCCCAGTAAATGTATTGCCCGTCGGGGTGTGTCGGCGCGGGGGTCCAGCGCCAGGTGAAAAGGTCGAGGTAGCCGTGGTGAGCCGGGTTGCCGAAGAAGTTAGGAATGCCAAAGGCGATGAATCGCCGCCAGGGATAGGCCCAGCCCAGCACCTGCTGAAGGCTTGCTGCCGCTTCGCCGCCACGGAAACTGCTCGCCGCCACCTCGTATAGCGGCACAAACTGTACTGCCCCCAATGCTAGACCCAGAACCAGCATCACGATGAGCCACAAGGCTGGCCGACAGCGACTGACCAACCAACGCCCCCATTCCCCTCTCTCGATTTGCCGATTTGCCGATTCGCCGATTCGCTGATTCGTTGACTCGCCGACTCGCTGACTCGCTGACTCGCCGATAACCCGCCACACCGCATACGCCCCCGTCACCAGGAGCACGAAGTAGGTGTTCTCGGCATGACCGGCCAGCATCTGGCAGCCCAGACCCAACGCACCCAGAAGCGCCCACGGCAGCGTCGCCGGTCGCCGGCCCAGCGCCGGTCGTTGCCGCACGACCAGTTCGACCATCGCCAGGATGAACGGCAACCACGATGCTCCGGCGATGATCATCGGGTGCACGACCGAGACGACCATAAAGCCGCTGAATTGGAAGGTGATGCCGGCGATCAGCCCCCCCAACCGGCGGATGCCCAACACGCGGGCGAAGAGATATGCGAAGATGCCGGCCAGCCCCAATTGCAGCCAGGTGAAGACACCGTAGGCCCGCCACAACGGGAGGACGTAGAAAACCAGGCTGAGGGGATAAAGCGCCGAGTGCTGCCCGTTGGCCAGGAAGGGGTGCCCGGCGAAGATGTAGGGATCCCAGAGAGGGAGTGCCCGGCTCTGAATCGCCTCGACGATGAACCGCTTCCAGGCGTAGTTTTCCAGAATCAGGTCCGCCACCAGGTGATTGTGGGGAAAAGCCACCCCCAGGGCGATGGCAGCGGCCCGGTAGGGCTCAAACGAGAAGAGAACGTCGGCTGGCAGCAGCGTCTTGGATCCCAGAGCCACCGGCGCGAACAGCAGAAGGGGCAACAAGAGCAGCAGAACGAGGATGCTCAGGTCGGGCAGTGCTTTGCGAATCATACAGTCAACCGGTCGCTTGGCCGCAGGTGGCGATGACGCCAGCGCACCTCCCACACCCGCAGCGCCGCCTCGATCTTGACCGGCACCGTCATCTTGGAGTGGCCGATGCGCCGGTCTTCGAAATAAATAGGGATTTCCAACACTCGGTAGCCCAGCCGCTCGGTCACATAGGCCATCTCCACCTGGAAGACGTAGCCCTGCGAGCGGATGCGGCTCAGGTCAATACCACGTAGCGTCTCCGCCCGCCAACATTTGAAACCTGCAGTGACGTCCCTGACCCTGCACCCCAGGATCAGGCGGGTGTAGACACCGTTGGCCCACCAGGAGAGCAGCCACCTTCCCCAGCCCCAGCGCTCGTCGGTGCGACCACCGGGGACGTAGCGCGAACCGACAACCACATCGTAATCCCGCATGTGCTCCAGAAACTGGGGAATGTAGCCGGGGGAATGAGAGAAGTCACAATCCATCTGGACGATGAAATCGGCGCCGTGTGCCAAGGCCCAGCGAAACCCATCCACATAAGCCCGGCCCAGGCCACGGGGACCGGTACGATGCAATACGTGCACCCGGCCCTGATACTGAGCAGCCAACCCCTCGGCGATGCGACCGGTGCCATCGGGCGATTCGTCATCCACGAACAGAACGCTCAGGGCAGGGATGCCCAGACCCAGTAACGCCTCAGCCATCGGCCTGACGTTGCCGGCCTCGTTGTAGGTAGGAACAACAACGGTCAGTTCCACAGATGTTCCTGCTTGCAGAAAGCCTCCCGCCGAATGCAAAAGTGAGGCAGACTTTCCGATCCGTCGCTCGGATGGAATGGAAAGCCGCCCCACGTCTAATCTGCGCGCTGAGCCTCAATGAGGGCCTGTTTCAAATCTTCCAGACTGGAAAAAGAACGCGCCGACGGCCTAAGCACACCAATTGTGACGTCGAGGCGCGGCAATTCCACGTCGGGGGTCGCTCGCCCGGCCTCCCAATCTGTACGGGGATAGAAAAACGTCATCGCTTCGTTCACCCGCGCCGTGAGCATCTGCTGCACCTGCTTCACCTTATCCGGTGCAATGATGATGAAGAAGTTAGTGTCGTCCAGGTGGCCTACAAATGCATCGGGATCACCGCTCTCGCTCACAGCGTGGTTCAGCATAAGCCCCACAGCGCGCACCACATCATCCCGCGCCAAAAAGCCGTAGACCTCGGCGAACCTCTTCAGCCCCCGCAATCCTACAGAGAGCACCGCCCAATCGGAACGGGTCAACAGAGCACGTAAATGCTCACCGGACAACGACGCAGCCGGTAAACCGGTAATGGGATGAGAGGCCCGCTCCAGACTGGAGCGGTGCAGGACATTACGCACTCGCAGGCGCAGTTCCTGGACATCGAATGGCTTGGTGATATAATCTACAGCGCCCAGTTCCAACCCCATCAGTTTATCCTTGCGCTCGCGCTTCTCGGTCAGAAAGATGACCGGGATGCGTTCGGTGCGCCAATGAGCACGTAGGCGACGAAACACTTCATAGCCATCAATGTCCGGTAGGCGAATGTCCAACACGATCAGATCGGGAATGGTCTCCTCCACGAAGGCCAAGGCATCTTTTCCCCAACCTACCGCAGTGACCTTGTAGCCCTGCATTTCGAAGTATGAGGTCAACATCTCAGCCGTATTTGACTGATCCTCCACGATGAGAATATGAGGAACCCCCGCCACGTTCCTACCCTCCACCCCTAATATGTGTGGAAACGATCTTGTTCAACACATCTAGCCAATCGGCTCCTTGTAAATAGCATAGGTGCAGGTCGGCTGTCCCATAGCCACGCACTCGATCTCCTCCACACGGAACTTGCGTCCGCCGCTGACCCAGTGCAGGCCCTCCTCCAGCAGGCCCTTGCCCGCGAAGCAGATTGGTCGGTCAGCCTTGCGGCCCCAGCAGACCGGGCAGGGGTTCATAATGTAGGCATAGTAGTCACCGCGATCCTCGACGGTGCTCTTCTGATCGCTGAACTGGGTGAAGACTTTCGCCATTGCCGGAAGCCCGGCCTTGAGTTTGGCGCTCAATGGCAGCACCCTGAAAGCCAGGTCACTGACGCCGACCATAGCGCCAAGCATGCGCACGCCCTGGGCAAAGGATGCCCGGCCTGCCCGTAACTGCAACCCGCGTCCTCCCCGTGGCCCATACATCTCCTCCAGCGCTCCGTTCAGAGTCGAGTAATCCGCGAAATCGAACTCCTTGTTCAGATTGGGAGGCGGGTAGTTATCAATCAAGTGCGAAAGGCCGGCCAGATTCAGAATGGCATTCAGCCCGTTCTTGCCCATGACCTCTTCCATCGCTTCGAGGTAGATACGGGCGATCAAATTGGGGTAGTAATAGCCGCTTGGTTCAATCCGCCGCACTTCACATCCTCCTTTTGGCGTTTCGCTTACCAGGTTCCGAGAATGGCAGCCAGGTCTTCGGATGCGCGGCGCATATCCAGGAAGAGCAAGCCGAGTTTAGTCTGCTGACGGGCCAACACGGTCAGGACAGCCTCCTCGCCAACGGCACGGAGAACGACGTAACCGTGCTCCCCCTTCACGTACACCTCATTCAACATACCGCGCCCCAATTCGCTGGCGATGCGCTCACCGAGAGAGAGCATCGCAGCGGACATCGCGGAGACACGATCCTCTTCGACGCCCGCCGGGAGGGAAGAGGCCATTGTCAGCCCATCCACACTCACAACGGCTGCCGCTTCGACGTCCGGCGTACTCATCTGCAGTTCCTGCAACCGCCTTACCAACCGTTCAGTACGGGATCTCTCTGCCATCGCTGCCTCCTTGACGTTTATCCTTCACGCTAATGTCCCGCAATCCGCACTTGCACGAATGTGAGAGTACCACACATAACGCATATTGTCAAATTTGTCACCTCTTTTCGCTCGTGGTATAATCACAGCCCACATCCTATCAGAGTGTAGCGAAAAAATCGCCCGGAGCCCGGCTCCAGCCAGGGGGTTCCCGCCAAGACGGGGCTTCCGAAGTATCTTTCGATACTCTCGTTACGAAAGGGGGGCCACAAGCAGGTGGAAGCAGTTGAACAGGCCGTCGTTGCATTCTTAGAAACCGTCCTTCACGCCATTCACTGGCCCGGCGTGGTGGCCATTATGGCGCTGGAAAGTGCCAACATTCCTATCCCCAGTGAAGTAACGATGCCGCTGGCCGGATGGATGCTGGTGCAAGATATTGGCCTCAGCATCGGGCATGCCCTCCTGCTGGGCGGCCTGTACGGTGCGCTTGGCTGCACACTGGGCTCGGTCGCCTCCTACGCGCTGGGCTACTATGGTGGCCGGCCTCTTTTGGAAAGGTATGGACGTTACATCCTCGTCACTGAGCACGATCTGACGCAGGCCGAACAGTGGTTCGGTCGCTGGAGCGATTGGGCTGCCTTCATCTCCCGCCTGCTGCCCATCGTGCGCACGTTCATCTCCTTCCCCGCCGGGGTAGCGAAGGTTCCTCTGGTGCGCTTCACTGTGCTTACCTTCGCGGGCTCCTTCATCTGGTGCGGGACACTGGCAGCAGCCGGTCACTGGTTCGGCTCCCAGTGGGAACTCATCCGCACCTATATGCGCCCTTTCGATATTCCTATTGCTCTCGCGCTACTGGCCGGCCTCGGCTATTACGTCTACCGGCACGTTAAACGGGCCCAGCGTCCAATCACTCCAAAGCGAGCCTCCGACTAGGGCGTCGAATCCATCCCCTCAGCGACTAAGCAACCACAGGACAGTCACGGCACCTATGCTTCAGATAACATAGGGACGGCAACCTCCTCAGATTTGGAAGTAGCCGTCCCATCTTGGAGCCGCTCCGCCTGATCCGCCAGCATCCGCCCGGCGAGAAGCAGCGCGATGATGAACATCACGGTCAGCAACCCAAGCGTTCCCACGAACGTCAACAACCCGAGGCTCTTGAGGGCAAGCCCAAGTCCACTTACCTCGTGTGTCAACAGACTGGCGCTCAGGAGCACTATGCCCACGGCGGCGGCGTTCCACACCCCGTGGACGGTTACAGCGGCAACGTAGGCCCCCAGAAAACGCAGAGGGCGTCGCGCCGTCCAGAGTTGCCCCCAGCCCCATCCGACCAACCCACCGGTGAAGCAGTGCATCACCGTCGCGCCAAAACGGGCCACGGCTCCCAGCGTCCAACCCTCCACACCGCCCAACGCACCGTTAAACAGGTTCTCCGTCAGTGCGAAGCCGGCCCCGCTGGCCACCCCCCACAGGAAAGCACGTGCAGGGCAGGGACGGACCTGGCAGGCCACCACACCGACCGCCAACGTCTTGCAGGCTTCCTCGATCAGTGGAATGGGGACAGAGAGTACCCCCAGCAGGGAGATGGCGACTGCCGGCGAAAGTAGCAACCTCATTAGGTTTGTTAAGTCCGTCAGCCAGAGTGGATCTTGTAGGTCTCTCGCCAATCTGGCGAGTTGCTCCATCCCGCCAGGTGCCATAAGTGCAACGACGATCGCAATTACGACAAGCGTGAAGACGACCACCCCTTCACCGATCAGGGAGGCCCCCAGGCCGAGAGAACCGCCACCGGCCATCCCGGCGATGACTTCGCGCCAGGATCCCCCTCTCCCACGCAGTGCTTGGCCGGTCAGCCCAAGCATAATCAGCGGCGGAAGGGCCATCACCAGGACGTGGATAGGGGGCAGCAACAAGGCCGGAGCCAGGGACAACGCACTGACCGCCGCCCCCAGGCCGATGAGCAGCATCAGCGCGAGCCACAGCCACCAGACGCGGGATGGGTTGAAGGGATGCGAGGGCTGTGCCCGCCAGCCAGCCCATCCGTGGAGTGCCAGCGGAGCGCCCAACCCGAGGCCCAACGCCATCATACCCGCCGCAGGCAGGGTCTCGGCTGCCGTCAGCGTATCCCCGTTGACAAGGACCAACGCCAGCATCAGCAGTCCACTTCCACAGGCCAGCGTAGCGAGAGCAGCACCTGCGATGCCAACGATAAGCCACAGTGCGCGGCGTCGCATCCTTCCTGTTCCCTGCTTACCGCTTTCTGCTTCCTGCTCCCCTCCCTACCGCTCCTCGATCAGGATCGTCTCGATGACATCGGCCGGTGGTTGGTCAGGCCCCGGTTGGGTCGGCGTGAGGCTCTCGGCGACGTCCATCCCTTCGATAACGCGACCGATGATGGTGTACTTCCCGTTTAAGTCTGGCAGAGGAGCATAGGTGATGAAGAACTGGCTGCTGTTGTGACCAGGCATAGGGGTGAACAACGCCACCATGCCAGCCTCATCAAAGGTCAGATCGGAACTGATCTCGTCGCCGCAGTAGTAACCCGGATAGGGGAAACCTGCACCGATATTGGTGGGGTCACCACTCTGAGCCACCAGGTCCGGCTCGACGTAGAAGAAAGTCTGCCCGTCGTACCACCCGTCCCGCGCCAGGAAGACAAAACTGTTGACAT